>JBPCVD010000201.1:0-3007 GCA_051010815.1 Rubripirellula sp. | reverse complement strand
CTTAGGACCTGATAGTGATCGATATTGACGCCGGCCACTTTCGTCCAACGTTTGCGCCATTTCCGGAATCATTGAAACTCCGTGATCCAGCGCCACCAGTTCTTGGACCGTTGCGAGTTGGCTGGTTCGTTCCATTGCAACCGGTTGAAACGAGCGATGCCGACAGTAGGAAACGATGTTGTCGGAAAGACAATGCGCCTCGTCGAGTAGAACGAACGGTAATGCGTCGATGTCGCCGATTCGAATTTGCTTCTTCCCAGACAGAGCATGATTGATAGGAAGTACCAGTAGGAGTTCCTCATCAAAGAGCGATTCGCATTCGAGATACTTCGCGGCGATGGGGAGCGCAAAGAGCCCCACGTCTATCTCGCCTTGGGTCAGGCGTTTCGTCAAATGATCCGTCGTGTCTTCTTGGACGGTGACGTGGGCGCTGGGGTAGGACTGTGCGAATTCGCGGAGCAAACCGGGAAGAAAGAAGGGGGCAATTGTGGGGATCGCACCGAGGCGAATGCGTCCCGATTGTCCATCGTCTGAAATCTCCGTCTTGGTGTCTTCTAAGATCGTCATGATCTGTCGAACACGAGCCTCCATGAGCAAGCCGGCATCGGTCAACGTCACCTTGCGGGTCTGACGTTCGAAGAGAGGGCGGCCCACTTCCTCTTCTAATCGCTGAATCGAGCGACTGATGGCAGGCTGCGAGAGCCCGCGACCGGCGGCGGCGCGGGTGAAACTGCCGAACTCAGCAACCTTCAAAAAGTTCTCGAGTTGGTCGAGATCCATGGGATACCTTTCGACTCGCGCGTTGGATCACGACACACATGCGATTCCACGCCGAATCGCATGCGTGTTGGAGCGCCGCGTCCTATTCGTCGGTCACGCAACCTTCACTGGCCGTTTTGACGTTCTTGATGTACTTGTAGAGCGTTCCGCGGGTCGCCTTGAGTGGTGGTGCCTGCCAAGCTTCGGCCCTCTTTGCGAGTTCCGCTTCCTCGACGTCGACGTCGAGTCGGTTGGTCTCGGCGTCAATGGTGACGACATCGCCATCCTGCAGCAGGCCGAGAGGGCCGCCAAGTTGAGCCTCGGGCGTGATGTGGCCGACGATAAACCCGTGACTTCCACCGCTGAATCTTCCATCGGTCAGCATCGCGACGTCGGATCCGAGTCCGGCGCCCATGATTGCGCTTGTCGGCGTCAGCATTTCCGGCATGCCGGGGCCACCCATGGGACCTTCGTACCGGATCACCACGACGTCACCTTTTTGAATTTGATTTTGCTCCAGCGCGCGAAGCATTGCTTCCTCGCTATCGAAACATCGTGCCGGTCCTTTGAACGTCAATCCTTCCTTGCCAGTGATCTTGGCGACGGAACCTTCGGGGGCCAGCGAGCCCTTGAGGATGCGAATGTGACCAGACGATTTGAGCGGTTTTTCGACGGGATGGACAATGCTCTGCCCTTCTTTCAGGTCAGGAACGGAGGCGACGTTTTCTGCCAACGTCTTGCCGGTCACCGTCAAACAGGAGCCATCCATCAAGCCTTTCTCAAGTAGATACTTCATCACGGCGGGGGTGCCGCCGATGGAGTGAAGATCTTCCTGAACGAATTTTCCGCTGGGCTTCAGGTCTGCGAGATAGGGAATGCGGTCACTCACTGATTGGAAATCTTCGATGGTCAAGTCGACGTCGACACTCCGCGCCATGGCGATCAGGTGCAGCACGGCGTTGGTGCTGCCGCCAAGAGCCATCACTGTGACCATGGCATTTTCGAATGCCGTCCGTGTCATGATGTCGCGAGGCTTGATGTCGGCTTTCAATAATTCAAGGATGGCGTCACCCGCGCGTCGACATTCGTCCTTCTTTTCTTCATCCTCGGCCGGAATGCTGGCTGAGTAGGGAAGCGACATCCCGAGCGCCTCGATCGCCGTCGCCATCGTGTTGGCGGTGTACATTCCGCCGCAGGCACCCGCGCCGGGGCAACTTCGTCGAACGATCTCTTGCCGCTCTTCTTCGCTGATTTGACCGGCAATGAATTGACCGTAGCACTGGAACGCACTGACGATATCGAGCTTTTCGTTGCGAAAGCTGCCCGGCTTGATCGTGCCACCGTAGACCATGATGGCGGGGCGATTGAGGCGTCCCATGGCAATCAGGCAGCCAGGCATGTTTTTGTCACAACCGGGCAACGCGATCAGTCCGTCGTACCATTGCGCTGCCATGATCGTTTCGATGGAATCTGCGATCAGGTCGCGGCTTTGCAGGCTGTAGCTCATGCCGTCGGTTCCCATCGAGATCCCGTCGCTGACTCCGATGGTGTTGAATCGCATCCCGACGAGCCCGGCGTCCGTGACCCCTTTCTTGACCTCGGCCGCCAGATCGAGCAGGTGCATGTTGCAGCTGTTTCCCTCGTACCAGACGCTGGCGATCCCCACCTGAGCCTTGTCCATGTCTTCTGGCTGCATGCCGGTTGCGTAGAGCATCGCTTGAGACGCCCCCTGGCTCTTGGGCTGCGTGATTTTGCTGCTGTACTTGTTTAGTGGCTGATTCATGACGTTTCTTTTGGGCCTTCAAGGCGACATGGGTTTGGGAGACAGATTATGATCATCGGCAAACGTTTAAAAAAGGGACGTGTTTCCGATAGAAAGGCTCACCATGATTCGATCATGCTGCATTGGCTTGACGCTAATTTGCGTTGTTGTGCTAACGATGCGAGACGCGAAGGCGGAGGATCCAGCCGACGATTTTCAGCACTTTTCTCTTCCGCTGTTCGATGGGGAAACTCTGGCGGGCTGGGAGGGCAATGCCTACTGGTTCCGTGTGGAGGACGAAGCCATTGTCGCAGGGCGGCTGGATGAAAAGATTCCGCACAACGAATTCTTGTGCACGGTGCAGAATTATGACGATTTTGAACTTCGGTTTGAGGCGAAGCTGGTCGGCGAGGGCAACAACGCGGGCGTCCAGTTCAGGTCCAAACGCGTCCCCAAAAGCACCGAAGTATCCGGATACCAGGCCGA
>JBPCVD010000200.1:0-9981 GCA_051010815.1 Rubripirellula sp. | reverse complement strand
CCGAACGTCGTCCTGATCATTTCCGATGACCAGAAGTACTCGGACTTCGGATTCATGGGGCACGAAGCCGTTCAGACTCCGAATCTTGATCGTTTGGCGAGAGACGCCGCGACCTATCCCAACGGCTATGTCCCCTCCAGCGTTTGCCGACCATCGTTAGTCACGCTGCTCACGGGACTGTACCCTCACCAGCACGGCGTTCATTTCAATCATCCACCCCCGGGTTTCGCGAAACTCACGAAGTCACCGGAGATTGGGAAAGCAGAGTTCGACCACAAACGTGAACGCGGGGCTGAGCTGATTACGTTGGTTCCCACCCTGCCCAGACTCATGGCCGCGCAAGGATACCGCTGCTTTCAAACTGGAAAGTATTGGGAGGGACACTGGCGTAACGCGGGCTTCACTGAAGGCATGACGATCGCGGAACCCTCCGGCGGGCCTTACGGTGACAAACAGCTTGCAAACGGAGAATGGGTTGCCCACGGCAACGGGGACCACGGTCTTGCCATCGGGCGTCAGACAATGCAGCCGATCGAGGACTTTCTCGACGACGTCGAACAGACGCCGTTCCTGCTTTGGTACGCGCCGTTTCTGCCACATACACCCCATGATTCTCCACAGCGGTTTTTCGACCTCTATTCGGCAGACGAACGTGTTGCCAAGCACGAGATCCCCTACTTTGCAGCGATCTCTCAATTCGATGACACCGTTGGCCAGCTGATGGATTCGATCGCCCGACGAGGTCTGACGGATAATACGCTCTTTGTGTTTGTCGTCGACAACGGCTGGGAACCGGATGTTGAACGCTACGTTGCTCACCGACAGGAGTGGGACCATACCAAGCAAAGCAAACGCTCCCCTTTCGATGCGGGTTTGCGGACACCGATCCTGTTGAGTTGGCAAGGCGTGATCCAACGTGGCACACATCTCGCGCCGGTCAGCAGCGTCGATCTGGTGCCAACGATCCTTTCCGCAACCACGTTGACGGTCCCGAATGCAAAATTCCCCGGGCGCGACCTTTGGGCCAGCGCAACGGGCGCGAAGACGTTGTCGGACCAGGTTCCGATCTTTGGCGAGTTGTACCCGGGCGACGCCTCCGTGCTGAGAGAGCCTGCGCGTGACGTTGCCTATCGCTGGATCCGACAGGGTCATCACAAACTGATTGTTCCCCGTCGCAGCGGGGGTAGCGCACCTTGGAACGGCTACCTGATGGCGCCGGCGCTGTACGATGTGGTGGAAGATCCGAATGAACGGATCAACCGAATCTCGGACCCCGCCCTGGCCACCATCACGCGAACGTTGACCACAACTCTTGATCGCTGGTGGTCCCCCGACAGATAAACCTGCGAGGACATCTGTATGCAACGCAATCCCCTGTCCGCGACGCCTGATACTGAACCACGTTCGCCGCGACGGACGTCCCCCATGGTCGCGATGTTGCTGTCGGTCGTGCTTCCAATGGTTCTTGCGCCCGCCAGAGGACACGCCGATGAATTGGAAATCGTGTTTGGGGTCGAGCGTCAGCCGCTCGTCGCAGCGACGAATCGACTCGTGGAAGCTTTGCAATTTTTGGGCTCTCCCTTAGACCCGGCCACGGTAACAGAACTCGAGGATGCCGGCCGACTCGAAAAGCGTGTGGATGCAACCAAACGTATTCAGCAGATTCTCGATCCACTTTGTCTTGCCGAAGTTCACATCAATGCCGAGAGCCGAGTCAAAGTCAAAGAGGGTCCTGTCGCGAAGTCCTTGATGCAACAAGGCTGGCGTGCCTTCTTGGTCAAAGTTCAGAACGAAGCGGGCGTGAACCCAGAGCTTGTCGTTGAGAGCCCGAACGCGCTTCCCCCTTATCAAAAGGGCCAGGGCGCGCGTCAGAAGCCGATGTCGGACGAAAATCTGGTACAGCCTGACCAGGTTCCCGATCGTTGGCTCGATGTATCGATGCTCAACCGACAACCGATGAAACCGCGTTTGTCAGGCCTCAACCTGGAATATCGCGTGGTCCTGCTCTTCAGTCGCGATGCTGGAAAAAGAGAAGCCTTGCTGGCGTTCAACATCGGACAGGGAACGCAAGACATCGGTTTTCGCAATTCAGTTCCGATTTTGTTCGATTGCGAGAACGCCGTTGATGTGACGTTGCGGGTAAAGGATGTTGACGGCTCTCCCACCACCGCTGCCTTCGTCATCAAAGATTCCCAGGGTCGCGTCTATCCCAATCCCGCGCGACGACTGGCACCAGATTTTTTCTTCCACCATCAGGTGTATCGCGCCGACGGCGAATCAATTTCATTGCCGCCTGGCCAGTACACGATGACCGTCACACGCGGGCCCGAGTACTTGCCCGTACGGCGTGAGCTGTCGATTCCCAACGTCAAGCAACACACCGTTGATATCCAGCTCGAACGCTGGATTCACATTGCGAAATCGAACTGGTACTCCGGAGATCACCATGTGCACGCTGCAGGATGCGCACACTATGACAGTCCGACGGAAGGCGTTGGGCCGGAGGACATGATGCGACATATCTTGGGGGAAGACCTGAACGTCGGCTGCGTCCTAAGCTGGGGCCCCTGTTGGTACACACAAAAACAATTCTTCGAAGGGCGCGCCTCGGCGCTATCCACACAAGAAAACCTGATGCGATACGACGTAGAGGTCAGTGGTTTTCCCTCGTCTCATGCCGGGCACTTGTGCCTGCTGAAGTTATCCGAGGACGACTATCCAGGTACGGAAGTGCTGGAAGACTGGCCGAGTTGGACGTTGCCGGTTCTAAAGTGGGGGCAAGACCAGGGAGGCATTGTCGGGTACAGCCACAGTGGCTGGGGATTGGCATTGCCGGACACGATGCCAAATGGCAGTCGCGAATTTGTGAACGCGCGATGGGGTGGCGCGCCAGCTGGATGGACGGGTGTCGCCGCCAACGCGCTTCCTGATTATGCCATGCCGCGTTTCGACGGAATCGGAGCCAACGAATTCGTCGTCACCACCGCGCATGGCGTTTGTGATTTCATCTCGGCGGTTGATACGCCGGCCATCTGGGAATTGAACGTTTGGTATCACACGCTCAATTGTGGAATGACATCGCGGATCAGCGGTGAGACCGACTTCCCCTGCATCTATGGCGACCGAGTCGGCTTGGGACGTGTCTACGTCAAGCTGGACGATGACCAGCCGCTCAATTACGACTCGTGGGTCGCAGGCCTGAAGGATGGAAGAAGCTATTGCGGTGACGGGATGAGCCACGTGCTGAACTTCGCCGTCAACGAACTCGAAATGGGAACAAAAGCTGATCCGAAGTCCGCCCCCAGCCGAATCGATCTGGAGGGACCTCAGGAAGTTTCCTTGACGTTCGAAGCGGCAGCATGGCTCGATCCGGAACCGACGCAGGAAGGATCACGCATCCGCGACACGCGACTCGATCAGAAACCGTATTGGCATATAGAACGATGCCGTCTCGGTGAAACGCGTGACGTCTCCGTCGAGATTATCGTCAACGGAGAAGTCGAATCCACGCATCGATTGTCAGCCGATGGAACACTTCAGTCATTCGACATTCCGGTACCGCTTTCAAAATCGTCTTGGATCGCAGTCCGAATCCTTCCCTCGGTGCACACCAATCCAATTTTCGTGCATCTCGACGATCAGCCGATTCGCGCCAACGCTCGCAGCGCCCAGTGGTGCATCGACGCCGTCGCTACCTGCTGGGAATCCAAACGTCCGATGATTCGACAAGAGGAACGCGAGGCTGCCAAACTTGCTTACGACCAAGCAACTGAAATCTACCAACAGATTTTGAAGCAGACGCAAGACCGTGACTGAGAACGCAGTCACGACAAACTGGGCAACTTCCGCGACGCCTTGGACTCACGCCGATCCGTAACCGGCTTGGTCCTGCGCAATGGACAGAACTGCGTATCCCAGACACTTTTGGACGCAGCTTGCGCCTTAGCTCGCCCTGCACGGAGGCTTAGGCGCCCTGGACGGTGAAATAGGGGCCCTAGACGGTGTCATCGTGACCAAGCACGGAGACTTAGGGGCTGGGCATCACGGGCCGGGCATCAGGAAACTGCCCATGTTGCGCTGGAAGCCTGTGAAATCCGCCTTCAGGTCTCACCTTGCCTGTTTCGGTTTTATCACGCCAGTTCATCGGGTATCATGGTGGGACCTCCGCGGGATCACCAGATCCCGTTCTCGTCCAACTCTCTTCCTATGATTTCAGGCGTTCGAATGGGCATTCGTTTTGCGTGCCACATTTGCGGAAAGCAACTGAACATCAAACGCGATCTCGCGGGCAGGCGTGGGGTCTGTCCATCCTGCCAGTCGAGATTCCGAATTCCGTTGGACGATTCCGAAAAATCGACACCCATCGAAGCGGCTCAGTCGGCGGCGCGTCCAATGACGGCAGCCGTCGGCAGTGCAGGACCGGTTGGCACCAGCGCGGTCAATGAAAGTGTTGCTACCTACGATTCGCCGGTCGCGAATTCAGACATGACTCCGGCGTCACCCGCGGGCTTCACAACCGAAGCCTCTGGCCCAGGCACAGGAGTTCAGACTCCCGAAGACGTCAACCGTTCGAAATCGCAACCGCAATCGTCGGGAGCAATGGACGTCGACGCGGCGGCGGCCGTGCTTGATGATGATCCGGATGCCACTTGGTACGTTCGTCCGCCGAGCGGTGGTCAGTATGGACCCGCATCAGGCGACATTCTGCGGAAGTGGATTGGCGAGGGTCGTGTGGCGTCAACCGCCTTGCTTTGGCGTGAAGGCTGGCCTCAATGGCGTGACGCCAGCGAGGCCCTGCCGGAACTCGGTGATCAGCTCCCGAAGAGTGACTCGTCGAGCAGCTCACGGGCGGCAGCCCCGCAGACGGGGAGCCATGCTGCCTCCGACGACTCAGCCAACAATTCGCCGCGATTCACAGGAGAAGCCGGCGTTGGTGCTGACCGACGATCGCGGTCCATGCGGCGAGTCCTGATGATTGGCGTTCTGACAGCGTTGGCGGCAACTCTGATCGGCGTCCTGGTGATCGTGATCAACCGCTAGCGGCAATTCCCGCATCGCGACACAGTCCCTTACCCGTTGACGGGTCGATCCACTACAGTGTGGGAAGTCGTTGAGCCCATTTTGTCGGGCAAACGGCCATTGGTTGGATCGAACAGTCAGCAAGCAATGCCTCCATTGCGAGGCCTTTCTTTTTCAGGAGTCGATATTGATGCGCATCAACTTAACTACCTTCGGCATGCTGGTCGCAGCAGCAGCGATCGCTTTTACGGGCATGGACAGCATCTCGGCAGCGGACACCGACACGAAAGAAGCGGTCAGTATCTTCGGCGAAGCTGAACTGGACGTTCCTGAATCGTTCGCGCGTGTGCAGCCCAAGTCACGAATCATTCAGCACGAGTTCCAAGCAAAAGCTGGCGAAGGTGACGATGCGAAAACAGCTCGCGTCACCATGATGTCGGCAGGTGGCGATGTCAAAGCCAACATCCAGCGTTGGCAAGGACAGTTCGCAGGTGGGGACCAGGACAAACGCAAGACCGAAGAAATGAAGGTCGGCAAGTGGCAGGTCTACATCGTCGACGTCAATGGAAACTATGCCGAGCGCATGGGTGGCCCGTTTGCGGGCGGAAAAGTCGTGAACCATGAAGACTACGCGATGGCGGGTGCGATCCTTGTGCATCCCGACGGACGAAAATTCTTTGTGAAAATGATTGGTCCTGCCAACGTTGTCACCGCGAACCGGGAAGCATTCGTCTCCATGATCAAGAGTATCGACGAGTAGGCTCGGCGATTGATCGCTACGCTCGAATCACGCAAGAGGCGTCATGAACATTCAGAGCTTTCTTGAACATCACGGCATCATCCGCAACCCGTTCGCGGAAGAGGATGCCCAAACGGACCAGGTATTCAAAGAACACTGCATCAGCAGTGCTTACCACCCGATATGGGACAAGGTCTACGGCGACCCAAGCGAACCTTCGACTTCGATCATTTTTGGTCCGAAGGGTTCCGGCAAGACGGCGATGCGATTGCAAATCGATCGTCACCTGATGCGTTATAGCGACGAACACCCCAAGCAGCGTGTGTTCGTGATTCGATACGACGACTTCAATCCGTTCCTGGATCACTTTTGTGAACGGATGAGTCGGCGCACGAATCGTAAGCCCGAAAAGGTGCTGGATGCTTGGCGACTTTGGGATCACATGGATTCGATCCTTTGTCTTGGCGTGACCGATCTGGTCGACCGAATCCTCCATCCAGAGACCGGACCGCCCTCGGAAGCAATCAGCAAAGAAGCGATCCGAAATCTGGATCGTACGTCCGCTCGTGACATGCTGTTACTGGCGGCAAGCTACGACCAATCGACCGCTTCTACCTTCACGGGGCGTTGGAATGAGTTGCGCCGAACGTTGCGTTACGGCAACTTCGCGTCCATGTGGAGCATGGTTGCGGCGATCCTATCCCTACTGATCGCGGTCCTTCTGGTCGCTTGGTTGTTCCTACGTGATTGGGGCGTCGACGAAGCGGGGGAAGCGATCAAGGTATCGCCACACGCGCTCTGGTTGATCCCGATCATCACTCTGATCGGCTCCGCGCCTTTCCTGGTGAAGACGATCAAGTGTCAGATGGCGGCGCTTGGAATTCGTCGTCATATGCGAGTGGGTAAACGCGAGACTGGATCGCTTCGAAAGGTACTGCAGAAGTTTCCGAGCAAAGAACTGGCCAGCCAGCCGCTGCCACGATTCGATCGCACGGACGATCGCTATGAATTGCTGAATAAGTTCCAAGCGATCCTTCAGCGACTGGGATTCGAGGGGGTCATCGTCCTGGTAGACCGAATCGACGAGCCCCACATGACGGGCGGAAAGCCGGAGCTGATGCAACGGTTCGTTTGGCCGTTATTGGACAACAAGCTTCTCAAACACCCAGGCATAGGCTTCAAGGTCATGCTGCCGCAGGAGCTGCATCGCGATATCGAGCGTGAGACGCGAGATTTCCATGAACGCGCGCGGCTCGACAAGCAAAATGTGATTCCTGCGTTCCAGTGGTCTGGCGAATCCCTCTACGATCTTGCGAGAGCTCGGATGCTGGCCTGTGCCGCCGAAGGTGCGTCGCCGGAGCCCAAGGATCTGTTTTCTGAAGACGTCAGTTACGAACGGATGCTTTCGGCTTTTCAGTCCCTGCGTGTTCCTCGCCATCTCTTCCGATTTCTATTTCGCGTGCTCGTTGAGCATTGCAATCGGCACACCGACGCACAGCCGGTCTACAAGATCAGCGGTGAGACCTTCGAATCGACCCTGGCGCTTTACAACCGAGAAACGGAGATGAGCAACGCGTGAGGTATCTCGCTTTGCTCAGACTGGGACTCGGAATGGCTTGATGGGCTGCTGGCGGTCGGCTCTATCGAAGCACTAACCCCGAAAACGAGCCGTGATCAAGTGGCGGCGCGGCCGCGAACAGCCAGATTCGCATTAGAGCTGGCGAAAATTCGGGCAAGCTGGGCCGCGAGATTCCGGCCAAGTTGATTTCACCTTGTGGCCGACGGGGGTTCTGGTACGCTAATCGCCCCCGTGAAGAGGCTTCGCGCTTCCAACGTAACAAATCCTCGATGTCGAGCGGCTTTCCGCTGTCGACTATGAAAACTGGAGAATCAACTAGGTGGGTACTAAGAGAACAGGTAAAGGCCGGCGCAAAGTAGGACGTAAAAAACGACGTATGCGAGCGAAGATCCGCCATCGCAAGAAGTAATCTGCGGGATTCTGAAGCGATCTGCGAGCCCCATCTCGTCGGGCCCGCTCCCTGAATCTTCCGCCTGGCGGTCGCACCATTGGTCGACCGTCAATCTTGGATTGAGTGAAGAACGCATCTTGATCGTCCCTGCCACTGATGGGCTGGGAGGTCGAATTCGTGCTCCGGTTCGAAATTGAGTCACAATTCGCGGCCCGCGGCGATCAGAAAGCCGGTCACGGGTCCGTTTTGAGGCAGTCAAATTCAACGGAAGCGGCTAAATTGTAGGCCGTGGGCTGGGAACTCGTTTCGTCGGGAAATCCCGTTGATCCCTGTCGACCGCCTCGCTCCCCGTCGACCGCATCGTATTGGCACCCGAAACAACCGCGAATGTCTACCGTCGATCCTAAAACGACTGAGTCGGAGCCCGACAATGCTCCGGTAGCTCCGCCAAAAAAGAGGGGCGTACCCGAGGGCCTGTGGCTGAAGTGCCCCGGATGTGGTGCATCGGTTTACAAAAAAGAGGTTGAACAGCGTCTCAACGTCTGCCCGAAGTGCGAGCATCACTTTTACGTTTCGGCTAGCGAGCGAATCGCGCAGGTCCTGGACGAGGGCACGTTCGAGCAGATGAACGAGCATCTGCGTCCGACCGATCCGCTGGAATTTGCGGACCGTCGCAAATATGCCGACCGTCTGGTCGGTGAGCAAAAGCGGACCGGACTGTCAGATGCGGCGGGTACGGGAACCGGCATGATTCGCGCTCGCCGCGTCGCCGTGGCCGTCACGGACAGCGCCTTCATCATGGGCAGCATGGGTTCGGTCGTCGGCGAACGACTGGCTCGCCTAATCGAATGGGCTACCGACCAGGATCTGCCGCTGATCATCATTAGCGCCAGCGGCGGTGGGGCACGAATGCACGAAGGAATCTTGTCGCTGATGCAGATGGCCAAAGTGTCAGCTGCGTTGGCGAGATACGATGAAGCAGGCGGGCTGTTCATTAGCGTGCTGACGAATCCAACGATGGGTGGCGTCGCTGCTAGTTTCGCTTCACTCGGCGATCTGGTATTTGCGGAGCCGAAAGCGTTGATCGGGTTTGCCGGCCCGCGAACAATCAAGGCAACGATCGGCATTGAGTTGCCGGACGGATTTCAGACAAGCGAATTCCTGCTGGAGCACGGTTATATCGACCGAATTGTTCAGCGGAAGAACCTGAAGTCTGAGATCGCACGAGCCATCGATTACTGTGGCAAATAACGTCCGACTGACGTCTCTCTGCATTTCCCGTTCATCTCACCTTGTATCGGTTGACGCATGGGCCTGTTCGATTCGATCAAATCATCCTTCAAGTCTTCCAAAGCCAGCACGACTCGCCGAATCGACGTCGAGGGGCGATTCGCTCGACAGCGAACCGCCGTCACTGGCACCATGGCTCACTTCTACGCAGCCAAGGATCGTGAGCATGGCGACCGCATGGTCGGCATTAAGATCCTAGACATCGAGAAGATGGAACTGTTCGAAAGCCGCTTCAAGGGCTTGGGTAAACCATCCGAGGGTGAAATCGCCCTCACCATGCACCACCCCAACGTGGTGGAAACGTACGAGGTTGGCATCACCCTGAAAGGGCAACCGGTGCTGATCATGGAGTACGTGGCTGGCCCCAGCATGCAAAACATCGTCGTTCAGAAGCAAGAAGAGCATCTGGCCGGAAAACGCATCAAGCTAATTCGCGACATGGCCGAATCGCTCAAATACGTTCACTCTCAGGGTTTCATTCATCGTGACATCTGCCCGCGAAACTTCATCTGCCTTCCCAATAGCGAGGGCGTGAAGTTGCTCGACTTCGGGCTCACGGTCCCAGCCACGGCCCCCTTCATGGCTCCGGGTAACCGAACGGGAACGCCCCTGTACATGTCTCCAGAAATCGTGCGTCGGCGGCCAACCGACAAGCGAGTCGACGTCTTTTCCTTTGGTGTGACCTGCTACTGCCTGGTTTCGTTCCACCATCCCTGGCAGGGGGAGATCCTCAATGGACGGGCAGCCCTCCATCACGACACCTCTCCTCCAACCGATCTGATTGAGCGATGTCCCAACGTCGATCCACGGTTGTCTCGAGCAATCATGAACGCCCTGAATCCAACGGTGGATGACCGCACAACGGATATGGAGCAGTTTCTTCACGCAATTCGTTCGGTCGACAAGGCTTTTGTCGACTAAAATGCAGGCAGAAAGGGATGCGATTCTGCGTTTGTGCCATGG
>JBPCVD010000199.1:0-9461 GCA_051010815.1 Rubripirellula sp. | reverse complement strand
CGATCGAAAACACTTTCGATGGTATCAAGCAACTCGTCTGCACTCAGCACGAGTTCAACTATCGCCTGTGGCACGAGGAAGATACGGCTCGCAGCCCTTCCGCCACCGACGAGGAGATTGCAAACGTTAAACGTGCAATCGACAAGTTGAATCAGGCGCGGAACGACATGATCGAAAAGGTCGATGATGCCCTAACAGAACAGCTCACTCAGGCTGGTGTGTCTTGCGACAATGACGCGGCAATCAACACGGAGACTCCGGGTAGCGCGATCGACCGGCTGTCGATCATGTCGCTTCGACTGTACCACTACCGGGAACAGTTGGAGCGATCCGGTGCGAATGCCGAACACCAGCAAAAGGTTGCCGAGCGAATCGCGTTGTGCGAACAACAACACCGTGATCTATCAGGATCGCTTCAACAATTGCTCGATGACATCTTCGCCGGTAAGAAGCAACACAAGACTTACCGACAAATGAAAATGTACAACGATCCCTCGTTGAATCCAGCGATCTATCAGTCGGGATCGAGCGAGTAACGGGCGCCGCGGCATCGGTCCGCGGAAATCAGTTGCAAGCGTTTCCACAGAAATGCTTTCGCAATCGCTCTGCTGACGTGACCTTCGGTCTGCCTATCTTCTCATCGGCACGACCGCGATGTGCCTTTGCGGCAACAACGATCTGCCACGTCCGTCGGCACAATCTCACTGGCTTGCCCATTTACCGACGCGTCAGCCGCTCCGTCGGTGCGATTCCTCTTTCCGGTCGAGAAGCGGACGCTGGCAACCTAGCCGGTTAGCACAAATCACAAGCTTTTGTTCGGCGAGGGCCTCACGGCAAGTCGATCGCCGGCCCGTCCGCAACGACTCGACACTGTCTCGACGAGCGGAGATCAGTCGTTTGAACCGCGCCCGCCCGACCGCTACACTTCGGCATGGGTCGTACGCGTGTGGGACCATTTTACGCAGTCACAGTATCCTTTAAGGGACTCCGATGGTATCTCTTCTGACGAATCGATCACTTTGCGGGATCGCATTCCTATCAGCCGCTTGCACGCTCGCTTTCACGCCACAAGTTTTGGCGCAAGAGCCAGCAGAAGCCGCGAAGCAGGCGGACGAAGACAAAGCGGAAGCAACGGCGGAGGCTGAGAAAGAAGTCGATCCATATGCAGTCCCCGAGGGTGCGACCGCGCAGGAACTTTTCGCTTTCATCAACCAGGTCAAGAGCAAGCGTGGACGAACGATGGAATCCGTCGTCAAAGCCGCCACAGCCGCCGTCGCAGCTACTGATGCAATTCGCGCGTTAGATGAGGTTGAAGTCGCGGATGAAATCAAAGCAATCAAGGAACAGATGTCTGCGCTTTCCTTTCTGTCGCGTGTGAATCCGGCAATGAAAAAGAAGCTGCAGACCCTCACCGAGGAACTGGAAAACCACGACGATCCTGAAATCGCTTGGTTTGGAAAAACCGAGGGTTTCAAAGCAAGGTCGGCAGCCGCCCGCACGGCCTCACCGAAAGAGCAAGAGGCGTTGATCGAAGAACTCAATGAGTTGGTCGGAGATCGAGACTTTGACCGCGATGGATACATGCTTGCCCGTGGACTAGCACGTGCTATCGGTTACTCGGACAACTCCGAACTCGCCGCATCGTTGCACGAGGACATCGCCGGAATGATGGCGAAATCAAGTGATGCCACCATCAAGGAGCGAGCCATCAATGAGCTCGGGGCTGCTCGCCGCCTACGCTTACCTGGCAACTTCATGGAGGTCATGGGCACGACCACCACAGGTGACGATTTCGATTGGGATGCTTACCGCGGCAAGGTCGTCCTGGTTGACTTTTGGGCCAGCTGGTGTGGCCCTTGCCGCGCCGAAGTCCCAAACATGAAACGGAACCTTGAGCTCTACGGTGATCAAGGATTCTCGATCGTCGGCGTCAATCTCGATCAAACCTTGGAAGCTTGTGAAGGCTATGTTGAAAAGGAAAAACTCGACTGGCCGAATCTGATGAGCACCAACGAATCCGAGCGTGGCTGGAACAATCCGCTCGCCGTTCACTATGGCATTTCTGGCATCCCCACGGCCATCTTGGTCAACGCGGATGGCGAAGTCATTTCGCTGAAGGCGCGTGGAAAGGAGCTCGACCGACTACTGCTTGAAACTCTCGGTGAACCAGAAGGGAAAGCGGAAGACGATGCTGATTCGGATGGTGCTGATCCAGAAGTTGCGGCCGATGACGCGGCAGACAAGGAGTAGAGCATTTTGAAACGCCGGTTTTCGACCGTTTTGACGACCGCCGTCATCGCGATGGTGGTCGTCCTGCATCGCCCAACCTCCGCGGATGAGCCCGATCATCAAGCGACGGCCCCCTCCCAAGCGGTGAGCAAGGCGGTCGATCAGGCAATTCCCTACCTTCAACGAGCGGGCGAAACATGGATTGAGAAACGGCAGTGCGTTTCATGTCACCAAGTGCCGTTCATGTTGTGGAGTTTGTCTGCCGCTGCGTCGAACGGCCACGAGATCGACTCCGCCCAACTTCGAAAATGGGAAAGTTGGTCGACCGAGATCGCAAGTTTTGAAAAACCGGAGCGTAAACAGGACTTGGTTCCAGACGCCACGATGGCCGCAAACATCGACACGATGAATGGACTGCTGTTGGGTATCTCGACGAAGGACTCTTCGAGAGAGTCCGACGCTCGCGACTGGAGATCACAGTTCACAACCGCGTTGACCAGCAACCAATCGACAGACGGTGGATGGAAAGCGTGCGGGCAACTTCCCGCGCAAAAAAGGCCCGCAGAGGAAACCGGCCAGGTCACCACCATTTGGACGCTTTTAGCTTTGGCAAAGCATGGAGTAGCGGCGGAAGATCCTGCCGCAGCGGAAAGCTTCATCGAAAACGCATCGCCCGTGTCGACAGAGTGGTGGGCGGCTCGATTGCTTTTAGCGGACCAACGTAACGATCAAGAAACTGGAATGCTACGATCCAAACTCTTGCACCTGCAACAAGACGATGGTGGTTGGGGCTGGCTGACCGATGACCCCAGCGACGCATTGGCGACGGGCTTGGCGCTGTATGCGATTGCCCTCACTCGCCCAACGGTCGATTCGAATTCAAATGCGATCAATGCTGCTCAGCAGTTTCTGTTGTCCACTCAAAAACCAGATGGCTCCTGGGCTGTGCCGGGAACCAAGAAGGCGACACGGAAGAAATCAACTCCGACCGCAAACTATTGGGGAACGGCGTGGGCCGTGATCGGGTTGCTCGAGTCTTAGCCCGTCCGCTTGGAAAATTTGCCTTTCACGCCCGGCAGTCGAAATGACGCTCCCCGGCGCACCGTACTTTTCATTGACTTGAATCGAACATGAAACAAATCAAAATCGCCTCGCTCTTGCTGTGCAGTGCCATATTTTTCGCGCAGCCGATCTCCGCGGAAGATTCTTCTCCGCATGTGATGCTCCGTGGCGATGAAACGGGATGGATCGAATTGGGCGAGTCCGACTTCGAGAGGGTCAACGGCGATGATGACACGTTGACCTGGAAAGACGGGATCGCCATTTGCAGCGGAAAACCGATTGGTGTCACGAGAACGAAGCAGCAGTACAAGAACTTTGAACTTCTCATTGAGTGGTCGCATCAACGACTCGCCGGCAACTCGGGAGTCTTTGCCTGGGTTCCAGAGTCCGCATTGAAAGACCTACCGCCGGGAAAACTCCCATCGGCTGGCATTGAGATCCAGATGCTGGACCACGGGTATACCGAACAATACACCCAGCGGACCGGGAAGCCCGCCGATTGGTTCTCCACCAATGGTGATGTGTTTGCCGTGGGACGCTCAAAAATGCAGCCCTTTCCGCCCATTTCACCGAACGGGCGACGAAGCTTTCCTCGCAAGGAACTTTCCAAGGGCCATCAAGAGTGGAATCGTTATTACGTCCGCGCGATCAACGGCGAAGTTCGACTGTGGGTCAATGGCGAAGAGGTCTCAGGAGGCAATCAATGCGACCCGGCGGAAGGCTACCTTTGCTTGGAAGCGGAAGGCGCTCCGATTCACTTTCGGAATATTCGCATTCGCGAATTGCCATAACGGGGATGTGAGCGTAGCCTCTGCGGTGTATTGCCGAAGGTGTTCAGAACAGCATTCCTTCGTCACTTTCCTGAGGGGGCGAGTCGGCGCTAGGGCAACCCTGTTTGAAATGCTTGCGACAAACTGACAGGTAGCGTTCATTTCCCCCAATCTGAACTTGCCGCCCATCCTTGATCGCCTTTCCTTCCGCATCGATCCTCAAGACCATCGTTGCTTTTCGGCCACAGTGACAGATCGTTTTGACCTCGATCAAACTGTCGGCCCACGCGAGTAGATATTGGCTTCCTTCGAACAGACTGCCGCGAAAATCGGTTCGCAAACCATAGGCCAGGACAGGGATCGAGTGGGAGTCACACAATTCGCACAACTGCCTGACTTGGCTTTCGGTTAGGAACTGCGCCTCGTCCACGAGCACACAGTTGATGGTGGCTTGCGCATGCAAGCGGAGTGTCATTGCACACAGATTGTCGGTCGTATTGAAGGTCACCGCGTCCGCTTCGATTCCGATTCGCGACGTCACCTTTCCAGCATCGAATCGATCGTCAAGCTCCGGCGAGAGAATCAGAGTCTGCATTCCCCGCTCGCGATAGTTGTAACTTGACTGCAACAGGATGGTCGATTTCCCGGCGTTCATAGCGGAATAGTAAAAGTACAGCTTGGCCATCGTTAATCGATTCGTGCGGCATCCTGAGGAAAGAATTCAAGCTGCGAGGATAGCATCCCGGCGACCATCGCATTAATGTTACTGCACCCTCCCATGTTCGGTCGATTCTCCCAGGAAGAGTCTCCATGCTCCGCTCAGCAACGCTCGCGATCCTCCTCGCGCTATTCGCCTCGCCTTTCGCTATCGCTCAAGAGCATTGGAAGAAACATGTTGTCCACCGAGGCAAGCCAACGATGACCGCGGTGGCTGGCGACTACACGGGGGATGGGCTCCCCGATGTGATCGCCGACAGCGGGAATCTCACACGATTATTCGTCGCTCCTGATTGGCAGGAAATCATTCTCGACGACCACGCCGCCGAGGGTGGTTACATTCATAGCGAAACGTTCGACGTCGATGGCGATGGAGATCTGGACTACATCGGTGCCAGGTACAAGCCAGGGCTGATCGTCTGGCTCGAACAGCCCGATGCCGGTGCCAATCAGCGATGGAAGAAACGGCTGATCGACGATTCCATTCATGGCATTCACGGCCTGATGCAGGGGGATGTCGACGGTGACGGAAAGATCGATCTGCTCGCAACCAGCGCACAGCCAATTGCGCCTCATCCGGAATCTCTCGCTTGGTTTTCCATTCCACCCAAGCCGCTTGAAGCCGACCGCTGGCAGCCCCACATCTTTGCCGATCACGACGCTCCAGGCTTGACGCATTACCTGGGAGTCGGCGACGTCGATGGTGACGGTCGCCTTGACGCGGCCACCGGCGCGAAAGGTGGCCCAACCGCGACGTCACCTGGCGAGTGGTTCGCGTGGTGGCAAGCGCCAGCGTCGCCTCAGCAAGCTTGGACCAAGCATATGATCAGTGACGAAGAACCGGGCGCCACCAACATCCACCCCGCCGATGTGAACGGTGACGGAAAGATCGACTTCATCGCTTCACGAGGACACGGACGGGGCGTGATCTGGTTCGAGGCTCCCGACTGGAAGCG
The DNA here is from genome assembly GCA_051010815.1 of Rubripirellula sp. Classification (GTDB taxonomy): domain Bacteria; phylum Planctomycetota; class Planctomycetia; order Pirellulales; family Pirellulaceae; genus Rubripirellula. The sequence goes on along the minus strand of JBPCVD010000199.1, from coordinate 3,727 downwards.
TCACGACATTGACGCGGACCTGAAAGAACCCCACTGCCTCGTTGCGATCGACATGGACGCCGATGGCGACATCGATGCAGCCACTTGCGCCTTCGGAGACAAGGTGGCGGCCTGGTACGAGAACGACGGAACTGGTGAATTTCGTAAACACCTCGTCGGCGAAGACCAAGAATCCTATGACATCCGTGCCATCGACATGGACCAGGACGGTGACCTTGATCTGCTGATCGCGGGCCGCGGAAGCAAGAACGTCGTCTGGTACCAGAACCCTCGCCAATAACCTCGTTGACTATCGGCCAGACGTTTGCGGTCGTTGCCCGAAAAGTGGGACGTACCGTCCACCGAGACTACACGCCTTTATAAAACGGCCTTCTGCTTCTCGGTGAGTTCCACGATTCCCTTTCTGGCTAGACGCAACAGTTCGGCGAGTTGCTGATCATCGAAAGTTGCCTCTTCGCCAGTCCCCTGGATTTCAACAAACCGGCCCCCACCCGTCATGATCACATTCATGTCGACATCGGCAGCCGAATCAAGTTTGTAGTCTAGATCGAGCACCACTTTTTCGTCGATCAAACCGCAACTGATGGCGGCGACCGAGTCGGTCAATGGCCCATCACCCACACTTGAGCCTGGCACAACCTCGGAAACAGCCCGAGCCAACGCGATAAAGCCGCCTGTGATGGAAGCCGTGCGCGTGCCACCGTCGGCTTGCAGCACGTCGCAGTCGACCGTAATCATCTGCTCGCCCAAAGCTTTCAGATCAACGATCGATCGCAAACTGCGTCCGATCAAGCGTTGAATTTCCGTCGTCCGGCCATCGATTTTGCCACCCCGATCGCGCCGTTTCCTTGGGCTCGTGCTGCCGGGAAGCATGTTGTATTCAGCCGTCACCCAGCCTTTTCCTTTTCCCTCCAACCATGGCGGCACCGAAGCCTCGATGGAAGCGGTGCAAAGCACGATCGTCTGCCCGCACCGGTAGAGCACGCTGGCAGGATTCGATTCGAGATAACCGCACTGGATCTCGACATCACGAAGTTGATCATTGGGACGCATACGGAGGGGAAGCCTAAATGTGGAGTGTCAGTATGAGAACGGTCGTCTCAGGTCTTAGAAAGCGGCGTCGGTAACGTTTTGGCCGATCCAGGTGCGGTTGAGCAACCATACGAGCAACCCTTTTTGGGCATGCATTCGGTTTCCAGCCTGTTCGATTACGTCACTTTGTGAACTATCAATGACGTCGTTCGTAATCTCTTCGCCACGAACTGCAGGCAGGCAGTGCAGCACACGCGTGTGACTCGGTGCGGAGGCCATCAATTCACCATTGACCTGATAGGGAGCAAACGCCTCACGTCGAGCCGCCATTTCCGCCTCCTGACCCATGCTGGTCCACACGTCGGTATAGATTGCATCGGCATCCGATACCGCGACCTTCGCATCAGCCGCGCGATCGATGGCAGCGTTCGGATAGACCTTTGCGATTCTCTCCAGCCATGTCGAATCCATTTCATATCCATCGGGGCAGGCGAGGGTGAATCGCATATCGAGCATTGCACAAATCAGGGCCAATGATTGCGACACGTTGTTGCCATCCCCAACAAAGACAAGGTGTTTGCCCTCCACGGAACCCAAGGCACCATGAACGGTCAAAACGTCTGCCATCGCTTGGCAAGGATGACAAAGATCGGTAAGTCCATTGATCACCGGCAAAGCGTTGTAGCTGGCCAACTGCTCAGCCCGCTCATGTGACTTGGTGCGGCAGACAACGGCATCAACAAACTGACCGAGCACTTGGGTGAAGTCGGACGGTGACTCGCGTTTTCCCCAGCCAACGTCGTCACCCAAGAACAGACTGGCACCGCCGAGCTGGGCGATTCCGGTTTCAAAGCTCACGCGTGTCCGCAAGCTCGGCTTCTCAAACAGCAACGCCAAGACTTGCCGTTCTAAAACCGCCGGTCGATCACCGGCCGCAAGTCGCGTCTTCAGCACGTTTGCCGTACCAAGGATCGAGCGTAAATCGCTACGAGATATGTCAAATAGGCTCAATAGATGTTGCATACTGTCTTCCGAATTCTGTTGCGAAGCAGGTCTATTCTAGAGACTCAGCTCAGCCGTCTCACGTTCGATGACTTCCATCGATTCCACTAAGCGGTCCAGCAGTAGTTGCCGGTCCTCGTCACTCATCACCAAGGGCGGTTGCAATCGAATCGCGGTTTCCCCGGCTTCCTCCACTCGGATTCCTCGCGAGGCCGCGGCCGCCACTAGGTCTCGCGCATCGATATCCGTTTCAATCCCAAGCGTCATGCCCAGCACATGGACATCACGAATGAACTCGAATCCGCTCAACTGTTCCGCCATCGAAACAGCAAACTCGCGCGCCGACTCGCCCGCAGACTGAGGTAATCCTTGCTGATACATTTCGCGAAGCGTGACCTCGGCTGCCCGCGCGATCAACGGATAACGCTCGAGATTGTGGACCGAGCCGCCCGTCACGTGATGCGACGCCAAGAGCAAACCACCGGGCAAGCCAGCGAACAGGCCGGACGAAGCGATCACGATATCGGCATGAATGTCGGCAAGGGATGAATAAGCAAACGGCTCTCCTGAAGACCCGAAAACGATCTGAGTCTCATCAATCGCCAACAAGATTCCCCGTTCGCTACAAAGCTCGCGCACACCGGTGAGATATTCGCCCTCACACGCCATCGCAGCCCGTCTCAACTCAATGGGCGAGAGCAGCAGGCACGCGGTCTGCTCATCAACGCTGGCACGAAGCGCATCCAGGTCTCCCAGCGGAACATGAGCGAAGCCAGCCATCATCGGCCCGAATCCCTCATGGAGTTCCGGACGGCCACTTGCAGTCCGGCATGTCCCGGTCCGTCCATGGTCACTGCCGACCATCGCAATCGTTCGAAAGGACTTCTCCGGTCGATACCGCCTCGCCAACTGAATCGCATGCTCGACGGCCAGGTCCGGTGACGGAAAGATCATCACTGAGTCTGCCGAGACCGCGGTGGAGTTCCCAAGCACTTTCGCAATCTGCTGGCCGAGTGCTGACTCGCTCGCACTCGAAGCGACGTCAGAAAACGCCGATCCATCACCAAGATAATCATGCAAGCTTGATTCCAACGCCTCGATGATCGGCTGAAAGCCGTAGCCAAACACGGAAGCGCGCCCCGACATCGCATCGACCAATTCAGAGCCGTCCCGATTCGAACGTCGCAAACCTGCCGGGCCCTGATCACTCATCGACGGAAGCGTAACCGACTCGAATCGCATGCTACTTCCACCATTGATTGATGGGTCGCCATGTGCCTCGAATTGCGGAGCGCGTGATTCAATCACGCCATCCAGATCATCGCCTCCACCACCGGCGTCGGCACCGCTATCGAGCGCCAGCTCGTCATTGACCGGATCGACTTCAGTGACCTCGGTCTCGGCTAGTTCGTCGTTCCCGTCCAGCGAACCGGTGGAAAGGCTCGGCTCCAGGATGTCGTCATCGGCGTCTTCAACATCGGCGTCTTCAACGGTCTCGTCGTGGTCGCCGCGGTTGTCTTCGGAGTCGTCGTCGTCTTCGTCGTCGTCTTCGTCGTCGTGTTCGTCGTCGTGTTCGTCGTCGTGTTCGTCGTCGTGTTCGTCGTCGTCTTCGTCGTCGTGTTCGTCGTCGTCTTCGTCGTCTTCGTCGTCTTCTTCGTCGTCTTCTTCGTCGTCCGAAACGTCTCCCACGCTC
>JBPCVD010000198.1:0-10241 GCA_051010815.1 Rubripirellula sp. | reverse complement strand
GTTCAACACCATGATGATCAGTGGAAAGCCAACGATGACGATACCGATAATCCACGACAGCTTCTTCATCGCTGGATCATCGCAGCTTGCTTCCGACGTCGTCTGCTTCCACCCGCGACGATGCCGCCGAGGGCAAAGACTGCGAGGGTAGAGGGTTCGGGAACAGGGGCCGTATCGAGAATGCTAGAAATGCGAGTTCCGGCCCCGATCGTCAAGAAAGCGTCGCCTGCGGCCACAACCATCGAATTGAATCCTGGCGCGGAGACGCCAACCGCAAGGGCCACGAGAGAATCGCGCCCACGTTCTGCATAGACCCATTCCGTTGGCGTGCTGGCCAGCTTGGTTTCGGTCGTTCGGAGCCGTGCCGCCCCCCGCGACCTTGCCCAAGAGAATATCCTATGGCGATCGCGCACGAGTGTTGCGTGGATCCGGTCGACATCACCGTCCGATGCGAGTCTCTCTTCGAATGCATATGTTGTTCAAAAGCCAAGGCATGCTTGCGGCATGCGTGATTTCAATCCTGTTTTGCGCTGGTTGTCGCACCGAACCGATGGAGGCGCTCGGGACTTTGGAGTGGGATCAGGTGCACGGTCGCGCCGTGGTCTCGGAACCCATCTCAGAAATCATGGTCAAGGAGGGAGAGATGGTGGCCGAAGGGAAACCGATTCTGCGCCTCGACACAAGGCTTCAGGAGGCTCAGGTTGCACAGCTGGTCGCAATGGTTGCGCAATCCGAATGGGAGCTCAAGCAGAAACAGGCGGGGTATCGTCAGGAAGAAATTGCCACCGCGGTTGCGGAAGCCGAAGCCGCCAAGAACACGCGGGTCACTCGGCAAATGGAGTACGATCGCGAGCAGGCATTGTTCGATCGCAACGCCTCCTCCGACCGCAGGATCGATTTGACGAAGAACGCACTGTCGGAGGCGATTGCTCAAGAGAGTGCGCTCAATGAGCAAAGCAAAATGTTGCAATCGGGATATCGCCAGGAGGAGATCGAGCAGGCCAAGGCGGGTTTGGCTGGCTCCAAAGCGCAGTTACTTCAGGCTCAGGAACAACTTGACCGCTACACCGTGCGAGCGGAACGCGCAGGCAGGCTCGATAGCTTGCCTTTCAAGTTAGGTGACAAGCCACCGGTCGGCGCGGTGGTGTCGACCGTGTTGGCCGGTGATCGGCCCTGGGCGCGCGTTTACGCCCCTGAGCCGTGGGTCAGTCAATTGGCCGCGGGCGACACCGTCGACATTCTGATTGATGGGCAACCCAAGTCGTTTTCCGGACGCGTTCGGCACGTTGCCGCCAACGCAGCATTCACACCCTATTACACTCTGTCCGAAGAGGATCGCTCGAGGCTGTCGTACGTGGCCGAAATCGATCTGATTGAGGAGCAGGCACAGGGTCTGCCCGTTGGCGTTCCTGTACGGATGCGGTTGCGTGACAAAAACCAGAAGTAACGACGAGGCGGTGATTTCAGTCACCGGGCTGAGCAAGCAATTCGGTTCGTTCACGGCGGTCGACGACGTGACAATGGAGATCGAACGCGGCAACGTGCACGGGTTTCTCGGGCCCAATGGTTCGGGCAAGACGACGACGATACGAATGATGTGTGGCTTGATGAATCCAAGCGCTGGGACGGTGACCGTGCTTGGCATGTCAGTTCCCCAGCAGGCGACGCTCGTGCGTCGGCATGTCGGTTACATGACGCAGCGGTTTTCGTTGTACGAAGACCTGACGGTCCGTGAGAACATGTTGTTTCTTTGCCGTGTGCACGGGATCCGTGGACGTCGGCGCAAGGAACGCATCTCGACGGTACTTGAACAGTTCGATTTGGAGCCGCTCGCCGCTCGACGCGTGGGACCGATGTCGGGAGGGCAGAAGCGTCGCATCGCGCTGGCGGCAGCCGTGCTGACGGAGCCCGAGTTGCTGATCCTTGACGAACCAACCTCTGAAGTCGACCCCAACACGCGACGTGAAATGTGGGCACACTTCTTCAATTTAGCTCAAGCGGGATCGACGCTGCTGGTGACGACTCACTTGATGGACGAAGCGGAGCGTTGCCATCGACTGACCATCATGAATCAAGGGCGGGTCGTTGCCGACGGCGGTGTGGGGCAGCTCAAAGAGCAGTTGGATGAAGTCGTTCTGCAGGTGGACGGAGATAGCGTTACGCCTCACGTTGCAAAGCTTTCGGCGGTAGAAGGTGTCTTCGCCGTCAATCAAGTTGGCGTTGCTCTACGCGTTCTGGTTCGCGATGCGCAGATGGTCGAGGTGGTGAACTCGCTCTTGCCTTCGGAGATGAGTGTGAAAGTGGTACCCGCTTCGATCGAAGATGTCTTTGTGGGTGCGACTCGCGGCGGGAGTCGAGCATGAAGGATCTATTCGATAGTTTCTCGCGTATCGGGGCGATCTGCGTGAAGGAAGTGACTCAGCTTCGAAGAGATAGGCTGACGTTTGCGATGGTGGTCATCATCCCGTTGATGCAACTGCTGATGTTCGGCTATTCGATCAATACGAAGGTCCGCAACATTCCGATTGGTGTCTGTGACCACTGCAATAACTCGTTTTCGAGGCAGCTTGTGGAAGACGTCCAGGCGTCTCAGGTGGTCAAGATCGTGTGTCATGCCAATACGCCTGCCGAGCTGCATCGGATGGTTCGTGATGGCGAGATTTCGGCAGGATTCTACGTGCCCATCGACAGCGAGCGACGTTTTTACTCGCAAAACCATGAACCGATCGCGCAGCTAATCGTCGATGGATCGGACACCGTGTTGTCCAGCGCCTTGAAGTCGCTCGGGCACTTTCCTTTTCTTCCGGGAGGCTCGGAATCGTTCAATCAGAATCCAGGCGACATCGCGGTCACGTTGCTCTACAACCCCGCACAGCGATCGGAATTGAATACCGTTCCTGGGCTGCTCGGTTTGATTTTGACGATGACGATGGTGATGTTCACCGCCGTTTCGATTGTGCGTGAACGAGAACGGGGGAACATGGAGTTGCTGATCGCGACGCCGGTGCGAACCGTTGAGCTGATGCTGGGCAAGCTGGCGCCGTACGTTGTGATTGGAATGGTTCAGATGGGCATCATCCTGTGGCTAGGATGGCTGCTGTTTCAGGTTCCCGTGGCTGGTAGCTGGGGGTTGCTGGTGGCGAGTTGTCTCCTCTTTATCTTTGCGAATCTGGGATTGGGGTTGGTCCTATCAACGCTGGCTCCGAATCAGATGGGCGCCATGCAGTTGTTCATTTTTTTCTTCCTGCCATCGATTCTGTTATCGGGGTTCATGTTTCCCTATCAAGGGATGCCCGTGATTGCGCAGAGGATTTCCGAAGTGCTTCCGATGACCCACTTCATGCGGGTCGTGCGGGGAATCATTCTCCGTGACGCGGCGATCGAGGGACTGAGGGATGACCTGCTCTTCCTCGGCGCGTTCTTTCTCGTCACGCTCGTTCTAGCCGTGCTGCGTTTCCGGCAGCGACTCGATTGATGTCGCTACCGGCTGTGATCGGAATTCTCGATTCCTGATGAAGCCTGTGTGGACCGTTGCCGATGACGAAACCCGCAGATGCAACGGTGATGGGACGACCAACGGCGATGAAGATCGCGCATGCCAACGCCACTTGCGACGGCGATAAGAACTGCGGAACGATCCGACTTTCCCAATCGGCGATCAACGCTACTTGGTTTCAGATTTCGGAGCCTGCGTTTCGACGATCAGGATTCCGAACCCAAGCGTCTCCGGTTTGTCGAAACTTGGCCATTGCGAAATCTCTAATTCGATTGCGTCGTCGTACTTTCCGGTCAACGGGTCGAACCAAGTTCCTGTCATCGTCCCGCCCCGCATCTCTTTGGGGAGCCTGACTCCGATGTTGATGTTCTCTTTGGGGACGTAGAAGAGCAAGCGATCGTTGCCATTGTGCAGGCAGAATCCGCTGTTGCTCTTCTTGTCGCCTGCTTGAAGGTTGGCCACATCATATTTGTCGACGAGCGATCGCATGTTGCGGTAGTAGTCAAGCCTTGGCCGATTGTCTGGCGCCATCGCATCAATGTCAGGAATGATCACATTCCAGGCCGCGCCTTGCCAGTAGTGGGTGGGAAACGTTCCGGCGAACACGCACTGATAGGCACGTTCCAGGCAAACCTCGGGCGAAGTGTAGCTTCCGGTGAAGACGACATAGGGGCCCTGTTCGTAACCTCCATGTTCAATGTTCAAAATTGGTTGGCCAGGAAGGTCCTTGCAGATGTTTCGCATCACTCCGTAGAGCTCTGACGACCATATTTGAACCGAGATGAAGTCGAGCTTTTCAGAGAATCGTCTGCAGTAGCTGTAGTCATGCACGGTTACAGGGCGGTGATAGCTATCGAGTTCACGTAGCCGATCGATTCTGCTGCTGATGTAATTGACGTCGTTGTGACCATAACCAAGCGCCTCCTTGGAAATGTCCCAAACGAGGTTTGGATAAGCTTGGTAGCGGCGGATTACATAATCGAAATAGCGATTGTCCTCGGGCGAATTCGCTTCTGGCCAGTTCACGTTTTTGTTCCAGACGTAGACCATCAAGTGAGCCGCGATTCCTTTTTTGTCCAAGTAATCGATGACGCGGTCAAATCGCTTGAAGTACTCGATATTGAGCTGGGAGTGGTCTGGTTCTGTATTGGTTCCGTGGAACGGGAAGACCTGTGGGCTGCCGAACTCGTATTTTGATTCGAGGCGATCGTCCTTCGGCCAATTGACGTCGTAGGCAAAGACGTTTAACACGACTTGGTTGAATCCATTTTCCGCCAATGTGTCGATCAGTCTTCTTGTGACGGGAAAGTCGTCGGGGTTTTCTGCGTCCAAGGCGAACAGCCAGTCGGACTCGAAAGCGATTGGGTAATACGAGTCCCCGTTTTCGTAGCGGAAGGCACGGTTGTTTTTGGGGTCGAGCGTGATTCCGCCTTTCCGTCCTGAACGCGCCGGTCCTGCCTTGACTTGGCCTCGTAGCCCATTGAGCGATTGCAGAGAGGACTCTGTCACGTAACTCCAAGTGCCAGCGCTGGGCGGCGTGAAGCGGATCAAGAATTCGTTGCCGCCGTTGAAGAATCCGCGGGATACGATCTGCTTTCCGTCGGCATTTTGAAAGGTTGCCTGAAAGGTGGCATCGACCGGTTGAGCGGGAAGCGTTTTCGACTCAAAGCGTAAGTCGAGCACGTCCCATTGATAACCCGCTTGCGATCGCTGCTTCTCTTGCGAAATGCCAACGGTTGCTGGCCCAAACGCGGCAAGCGTGATGGCAAGGGCAAAGAGGTTGCCAAGTGTGTTGCGTGGGCTTGGTGTCACCGTTTCGACAGGTCGACTGGTGGGCTGCAGCGGGGGCGTCGTCACTGGATCTATCTCAATGGAGGTTCACTGGCAGGAACCTGAGATCAGAATCGTCGACGCCGCGATTGTCCAGTGGGATAGATCGCTTCTTCGATTTGTCGCATCAGTTTCTTAGTTTCGAGGCTGACCTCTCCCTGTGTCTTGCGGATGTCTTGAGCGACCGTGGCGATGTTGACGATCGCCATGCGGGTTTCGAGCGATGCATTTTCGACGGAGGCTTGTTCGCTGATTTCCGAGAGGGACGTCATGAAGTGAAGGTATTCCTCATTCACCTGGGTGCGAGTGGTGATGTCTCCTGAAAGGGCGTCTATTTCCTGCGAGCCAAAGCGTCGGGCCTGAGAATAGAGGTCATGAATTCTGCTCATGAAGCGAGGGTCGATCTTTGGCGCGGTCTCCATGGCGTTCGTTTGGCTGGCAGATGGGTCGGTCTTGTTCTCGGTGCCCGTCAGGGTCGACGCTTCCGAGCCAGGATCATTTGATTGTGGCGTCGCAGCGATTTCGTTTGCTCCCCTGTTGAACAGTGGCGGGTTGCCGCCGCGAAAGTTCAAAACAAGCAAAGTGACCAAACTGACGGCGACGATGAACGTGATCAAGTTTCCAGCAAACATCCGCTTCCGAACCACCGAGATCTCGGCTTGCATTTGGTCAAGCTTTCTGCGGGAACGGACCAGTTCCTCGAGGATGCGACTGGGCGCGGGTTCTTCCTCGGCGTCTCGGTCAAAGGCCTCGGCGAATTCTTCATGCATGTCCCGCTGCTGTTGAATGAACTGACCGAGCGGATCATTTGCATTGGACGTAGATTCAGGGTCGGGATCAGAAGGGGCAGGGATAGCTTTTTCCTTCGTGAAGGGTCTCGAATTCACACCTCGACATTCCATCGTCGCGTTGGGGATCTCAAGACGCAACAATGGATTGGAACGAAAGTCGAAATACCGAGCACTCAGTCCCCCTTTCACTTTTCGAGAGGGCGAGTGGCGAGACCATGTTGCAAGTCACGTGATCGCCGGTGAACGATAGGCGTGGGGAAGGGGGCGATCGCGTTCGTCAGCCCAAGACCGCCCGCGGGCCAAATCGCGATCGAAGTCAACGGATTCAGTTCTGGCACGACGAATCCGACGGACAATCCGTTCAGTGTATCGGGGACAAGGAAAACGGGCTGACCTCTGCTCGCCGAAGACGCATCACGCGACGTCGCTCGGCTCGGACCGCGGTCAGCGGATGCAACCGGCTAGTCCCCGGTGAAAATGCTGTCGCAAACGCTGAGAAGAACTCTTTGGGAAATCAGAGGAATTTGCAGATGCGAAATGCAGTTCGTACGCGCCGTGCCTCATTCATTCACAGTGGCGGGATTAAACCGTTGCCGCTGTGAGCTTGCCCGCTTTGACATCGTTGTCGAGCGAATCGGCTGCGATCCAGCCGCTCATCATCACCATCGGCATTCCGGGGCCCGGGTGCGCTGCACCGCCGGCCAGGTACAAGCCTTGTAGATCCTTCCGACGATTTGCCGGCTTGAACGCACCCAGGAACTTGCCGTGACTGGCCAGCCCGTAGATCGCACCGTTGAGCACTCGGTAACGATTATGGATTCCTTCGGGCGTCAGCGAAGCCTCGCACTGAATCGCATCTCTCAACCCGGTCATCCCCGCGGTCCGTTCGAGTTTGTCCAAGATCACTTCACGATAGCTGGGCAGCATCTCTTTCCAGTTGTGATTTGGCCGCAAATACGGCGTGTGCACGAGGATGTACAGCGCTTCGCCTCCTTCCGGGGCAACACCCGGTTCGCTGATCGCTGGCGCACAGACGTAGGCGCTCGGATCGGGCGCAGGCTCGCCGCGTTTGTAAATCCAATCGAATTCTTCTTCCGGATCACGCGAGAACACGAAGTTGTGATGCAGCAGTTGGTCATACCGTCGATTCAATCCCAGGTAGAGCACGACGCCACTGCAAGCAGGCTCATGCTTCTGCTTGTCGAATTGAGCTGATTGAGGAGTCTGGTCGAGCAGTTCGCGATAGGTTCGTACCGCATCGCAGTTGCTCACCACGGCATCGCAGGCAATCTCTTCGCCCCCTGCCGTCACAACACCGGTGACGGTATTGCCGGCGGTGGCAATCCGCATGACGTCGGTGCCACAGCGAATGTCGACGCCAAGCTCTTTGGCGAGCTTGCCGAGCGCTTCCGGAACGGCGCGGGTGCCGCCCATCGGGTACCAGATGCCTTCGTCCGTTTGCATGTGGGCGATTCCGCACAGCACCGCGGGTGAAGCATAGGGAGAGGAACCGACATATTGTGTGAAGTGATCCATCATCTGCGCGACGCGATGGTCCGGCACATGCTTGCGAACGACAGAGGCCACACTTTGGCCCATTCGAAGCGAAAGCACATCTTTTAGAACGGCTGCCGAGAACGCTCCGCCGACGTCCATCGTGTCGACCAAACCGCCGACGCTTTTCCAAAAGAAGAATCGATCGGAAACGCCGTGGAGTTGTTCGCTCATCTCCAGGAAACGCTGGTAGCCTTCCGCATTGGTCGTTGAACCTGTCAAGCGATCGATATTCGCTTTCATTGCTTCAATGTCGGATACCAGGTCGAGGACGGTGTTGTCTTCGCCTTTGCTGGCGTCTCCCTCGAAGAAGCATCGCCACTGCGGGTCGAGCGGAATCATTTCGATGTAGTCTTCCAGCCGCTTGTCGGCCTCGGCAAAGACTCGTTTGAGAACACTCGGAAGTGTCAGGATCGTCGGGCCCATGTCGAACCGATAGCCATCCTGCTGGTGCACGGCGGCCTTACCGCCATACCAGTCATTTTTTTCTAGGAGCGTGACACGGTGACCCCGCGCCGCCAGTACGCACGCTGAGGAGAGCCCGGCGAGTCCGCCTCCGATGACGATGACATGGGAAGCACTAGGGTCTGTTGCAGTCATGACTTTTTTTCGTTTTCCAGGGTTGGATTGGTATTCGTCCGTGCCGAATCGTCCAGCGTCTTTACGGGACGACCGGAACTGGCTGACACCATCTTGCGAAGCCCTGCCCAGCGTTTGCCAAGCGAACCTGCATGCAGTAGTTGTAGCGCGCCGAGCAGGGTCTGGGCATCGGTCGGCTTTCGAGAATGTAAATGTGGGGCAAAATTGCCGCGGCGTTCGGCGAGCACGGTCGGTACGGTCATCGCCAAGAGTCCCTCGGCACCGCGGGTGACACCGAAACCACTTTGCCCACGACCGCCAAACGGTGCTCTGGGATCGGCGGTCGGCACGATCAGGTCGTTGATGGCGACCGAACCGACACGAAGTTGATTTCCAATTTGTTCGGCGGGACGTTTCGGACCAAACACGGACGCGGCTAGTCGGTAGGGGCATTCGTTGACAATCGGGACTGCGTCACGAATGTTCGCGACCTGAATCAGGCTGGTCACGGGAGCAAAGATGTCCGTCGCCGCGATCTCATCCGACGGACGCACGCCACTCAAAATCAGCGGCAGCATTCGCCCGGTCGCTTCCAACTCATGGCGGTTGAAATGATGGCTCACGTCATTCGCGCCCGAGTCGATTGCCCGTTGGATCAGGTCTGGCAGTCCACGCCGCGCCGCTGGATGAATCTCCATCGGTTCGAGGTTCTCAAATCTCGCGCGTAACAAATCTGACAGCGTTTCGGCTTCCGCTGCTTCGGCCACAATACGCCGTGGGCCGATGCATGTCGCACCACTATTAAAGTTCAATCCAAACGCGATCGATGTTGCAGTTCGCTCGAGATCTGCCCCTGGCAGCACCACGACCGCGTCACAACCGCTCAGTTCCATGATGGTGGGCGTCATCGATTCGGCCGCCTGACGCAAAACCTTGCGGCCGGTTTCTGCGGCCCCGGTCAGCACGATCAAGTCGACGCCCTGATCAATGGCGGAAATCGCAGATTCGGTACTGGAGTCGAGTTGCTGAAGCGATTCACGGGGAACGCCGGCCCGATAGAAAGACTCGACCATCGCCGCCGTGACCGACTCGCTTCCGATTGCCGGTTTGAGAAGAACAAGGTTACCCGCCGCGAGCGCTTGAGCGGTCTGCACGCCAGACAGGAGCAGCGGATAGTTCCAGGTGCCAAGAATCAGCACCTTTCCCCTCGGGTCTCGGCGCACCTTGCTGCGAACGCCCCAAAGCCAACCGGGACGCCCCGACACGCCAAGTCGCCGTGGGCGGAGTACCTTGGGGCCATGTTTTTGCAGGAACCGAAGGGCGCTGCAAAGCGGCAAGAGTTCGCCTGAGATCGTTTCTACCGGATCGACGCGTTGGGCGTTGAGCGACAGTGAGGTCAAAGATTGAGCGGTATCGGCGATGTCGGCTGCAACATGCGCCATCACCGCACAACGTTGCTTCGTCGAGAGCGATATCCAGTCGCCATGATCGCTATACTGCTGCATCAAATCTAAGTCTTGCCAGCGGAGCTGTCGAATGAGCGTTAATCCTACCGAGCATTCTGTGTTGAGTGCTATCCGTGATCGTTGGAGTCCCTATCGGTTCGAGCCAAGAGAGGTCGAAGGCGAGAAATTGCTGCAGTGTTTGGAGGCGGCGAGATGGGCTGCGAGTAGCTTCAATGACCAACCCTGGTCTTGGATCGTTGCTCGGCGTCAAGACGGCGAAGCGTTTGAAAAGGCGATCGGTTGTCTGATGGAGCCGAATCAGGCCTGGGCATCCCGTGCCGGAGTGCTGCTTCTGACGGTGACCCGTTCTGTCTTCGCCTACAACCAAAAACCGAATCGAGTGGCGTTCCATGATCTGGGGCAAGCCGCCGCTCACCTGGCTCTGCAAGCCGGCGAACTCGGGCTGCATGTCCATCAGATGGCTGGCGTGAACCTCAGTCAGGTGCGTCAGGCGTATGCCATTCCGGAGGGGCATGAGCCCCAGAC
>JBPCVD010000197.1:0-3068 GCA_051010815.1 Rubripirellula sp. | reverse complement strand
GGTGGTCTTGGAGTTGGGTGGGAATGCAGCTTGCATCGTCGACCATGACGCCGACATCGAAGACGCGGTGTCGCGGTTGGTCGTTGGTGCCTTCTATCAGTCGGGGCAGAGCTGTATCGGTGTGCAGCGGATCCTTGTTCATGAAAGTTTGTATGAATCGCTGAGGGACAAGTTGGTCGAGGCGACGAGAGCTTTGATTTCGGGTGATCCAAAAGAGGAGACGACGTTCATCGGTCCGATGATTTCGGAACGAGAAGCGGAACGGTTGGAGAGCTGGATTCAAGAAGCGCTAGCTGCGGGCGGCAGGCTACTTTGCGGAGGGAAACGCAATGGTCCCATGTTAGAAGCGACTCTATTGGAAGATGTTCCCAAGACACTCGATATCTGCGCGAAAGAGGCATTCGGACCCGTCGCGGTGCTGAGTCGATTCGACTCGTTCGACGACGCTCTTCAGGATGTCAACGATAGTGTGTTTGGACTTCAAGCGGGCATCTTCACACGCGATCTCTACAAAATGCAGCGTGCTTGGGATGAGCTTGACGTTGGCGGTGTCGTGATCGGTGATGTCCCCTCATGGCGTGTCGACAACATGCCCTATGGCGGTGTCAAAGAGAGTGGGCTCGGACGCGAAGGAATTCGATTTGCCATGGAAGACATGACCGAAATTCGCAATCTTGTAATCCGAACGCCACAAACGTAAGCCACCGCGCGTCGGGTCGAAACGCTTCACGAGTGATGGGGCGACGTGACGGAATTGCCCGCTGAAAAGGTCACTGCCAGTGGGCTCGACCGACGGATCGGTCGGTTGAACAGCGATGATGCGGCGGCAGTCGATGGTGCGGAGGCAGTGAATGGAGGCAGGAGACTGTCTGAAGGTCCCTAAATCGCCTTGAGGACTTTGGCGGCAGCATCGATGGTTTCATCAATCATCGCTGGGGTGTGCGTTCGGCTGAAGAACAATGCTTCGAACTGACTACAGGGCATGTAGATTCCTTCGCCAATCATTCCCCAGAAGTATCGTCCAAAGGCTTCGCGATCACAGCGGTCGGCATGCTGCCAATTGTGGACAGGATCAGGATTGAAGAACAACGTCATCATGCTGCCCACACGTTGAAGCTGATGACTCACGCCAGCATCCGTTGCAGCTTTGTCGAGGCCCACGGCAAGACGTTCGCCGAGCTGTTCCAGGTAATCGTAGGGCGGATCATCACGCAGCAGTCGCAGCGTCGTGCTGCCCGCCGCGACGGCAACGGGATTTCCACTGAGCGTACCAGCCTGAAAGACCTTTCCTGCCGGTAAGACCTGGTCCATGATGTCGGCTCGTCCGCCATAGGCACCAAGTGGCATTCCGCCTCCAACGATCTTGCCGAGCGTCGTCATGTCGGGGCGTATTCCGAAGCGTTCCTGAGCTCCACCGAACGCCAAACGGAAACCGGTCATGACTTCGTCGAAGATCAGGATCGCCCCGTCTTTCTCTGTTTCACTGCGAAGACATTGCATGAATTCGGGTGACGCCGGGACACACCCCATGTTGCCCACGACTGGTTCCAAAATCACGGCAGCGATTTGCCCCGGATGTTCGGCGAAGGCAGCGGCCAGCTCATCGCAATCATTGTAGGAAAGCACAATCGTGTCCTGACCAGCACCGGGTGTGACACCAGGGGAATCTGGCACACCAAGCGTGGCCGCGGCGCTACCTGCAGCGACCAATAAGCTATCGACATGTCCGTGATAGTTACCGGAGAACTTGATGATCTTGTCACGGCCGGTTGCACCGCGAGCGACACGAATGGCGCTCATGGTTGCTTCGGTACCACTGTTGACCAGGCGGACCTTTTCGACGCTGTCCACTGCGGCGATGATTTGTTCAGCGAGTTCCGATTCTGCCTCCGTCGGCGCACCGTAGCTGGTACCACGCTGTGCGGCTCGCGTGATGGCCTCGATGACCTCAGGGTGCGCGTGTCCGAGAATCATGGGTCCCCATGAAACGATGTAATCAATGAATTTGCGTCCGTCGATGTCGAACAGGTGCGGACCTTCGGCATGATCAATGAACAGGGGCGTGCCACCCACAGCGCCAAAGGCGCGAGCCGGGCTGTTGACGCCTCCTGGCATCAGCTTCCGGGCACGCTCGAACGCGGCGGCACTCTTTTCTCCGATACTGAACTGAGATGTGTTGGACAAAGTCGCCTCTCGGGGTGGGCTGCGGTTGATTCGCGGAGCCTGAAGTTTCACCGCTCAGCGGAAAAAAATGAAGAGGGTGCGGGCCGGTCACACTCACCACATTATCGTGCGCCACGTTCAGGTCGCATTTCAGCTGGCCAGGATTCGACGGAATTTGGCCCTGAGCGTTTGGCCGGAAACACCGGACCAACGAGTCTTGTTCACCACGATGCGTCGATTCGTTCGACTGTTCCGCCGAGTTTGCGGCTCCAGGTTGCCATCTGCTCCGGCGGAACATCCATTCGACGATTGATTAACCAGCCATCGGATTAACCAGCCATCGGATTAACCAGCCATCCGGGAGAGTGCTGAAAAGCTTGCAAGGTTCGAAATCGTTGGGAGATGGCTTGTTGCCCAGCGGGCGGGTGTACCACGGTGCGGCGTTGGCTGCTGGTTCCGCTTATCGCCGCAGGAGCAGGGGCAGCAACACGCCGAGCAGCAGAGCGAGTAGCAGGATCAAGAAGATCACTCGCCAGGGTTTGTGGCTCGAATTCCGGAACTCCGCTCCCGTCAGATTCATTCCCAAGGCATCCGAGAGGTTTGTCCGATTGAGGTCTCGTTGCAGACGAAGCCAGCGAAACCTGCGGCAGTCACGGCACCAACCCAAGACATATTTGTGCTTCGACCTGGCCCCGATCCTTGTGATCCCCGCATTTTCTGCTGGCGCGCTTCGACCGCAACGAGTGCAGCAGATACGCCAGTTGGGCGCGATGCCGATTCGATTGATCCGACTTGGCTGCGCCGCATCTTCGTAACACTGGGCGACGGTTTCTGGAGCGCCGAAGGTCGCCACAAAGTGTTCGTAGCATTCCTCGTCGGTCAAACCGGGTTCACTTCGAGAAAGT
>JBPCVD010000196.1:0-5073 GCA_051010815.1 Rubripirellula sp. | reverse complement strand
GAATTCATGCATTCCGTGACGAGCAACTTCTCAGACTGATTGGAACGTTGCTTGAGAAGTTGAAGTCGCGCGGCAATCGCGTCTGAATTGTGTTCGTTAGTTTTGGTCTCGAGCGACGCGATCTGGTCCTGGCATGCCTGGAAAACCAATGACGGTAAGACAGGATTGACCCCGATTGCTCGTTCGATCGACCCTCCCTGGCAAGATCGGCAGACCTCTTCTGCGACACGAAAAACTCGAGCACCTGAGATTGCCTGCACAAGTCCGCAGTTGGCGGTTTCGCGCTGACCTTGGGATCGAACGTCAGTACGAAAGACACAATCAGTACGAATCACCTGACACTCACCCACAGGAACGACTTTCACCAATCGCCAGACGCCGCCTCTTCTGATTTTGCTCTACAGGTCGCGGGCAAGCGGTTAACATAATAGCGAACGTGAGCCCCCACGAACTGAACCAGAGTCGATTTGCGCATGGACAAGAATTCCAGCCCTGAAGGTAAGTTCGATCCCAACGCGTCCGCTCCATCCGATTCGCTCGAGACGGGGGTGGATAGTCAGTTAGAAGACGTTACCGAACTTCATGAAGAGGGCGTGGTTTCAGATGCGCCGTCCGTGCGGATGAATGACCAGGCCCGCACGGTGAACGAGAAGACAGCGGATTCCCGGAGCGGATCGGTTTCGTGGGATGAGTCGCCGGCTCAGAAGACCTTCGGCAGGTACGCGGTTCAAGGAACCTTGGGAACCGGGGGGATGGGGAAAGTCTACCTGGCGGAAGACCAAGAACTGAAACGTCTGGTGGCGTTGAAGATTCCACGAACGCGTGGCAACTCAAATCCTCGGATCTTGACTTTGCATCGGCGGGAAGCCCAAACCGTCGCCGCTTTGGAAGTTCCGGGCGTCGTGCCAGTCTACGACGTGGGTGTCGAGCGGGACGGCACGATCTACATCGTCTCGAAATACATCCGCGGTAGTGACCTTCAAGTGTTGATGGAGCGGCGAGCCCTGAATCGCCACGAGTCCGTTCGGATCTGCAAGAAGGTCGCGGAAACGCTGCATTCCGTTCACCTGCACTCGATCGTTCACCGCGACATCAAGCCCGGAAATATTTTGGTGGATGATTCGGGCGAACCGCTGGTTTCCGACTTTGGCCTGGCACTGCGGCCCTCTGAATATGGCAAGTCGACCGGTCGCATTGGCACGCTGAGGTACATGTCTCCGGAACAAGTGCGCGGCGAGAGTCACCTCGTGGATGGTCGCAGTGACTTGTTTAGTTTGGGGGTCATCCTGTACGAACTCCTGACGGGCCAGCGTCCCTTCGACGGACCCGATGCCAAAACGATTCAACACTGCATCCAGTTCGTTGAACCGAAACCTCTTCGCCAAATTGATGATTCGATTCCCACCGAGCTGGAACGGATTTGCCTGCGGATGTTGGACAAGAAGGCATCGGGGCGATACGGCACCGGTAAAGACTTTGCCGATGATTTGGCTTTTTGGTTGGGTGAAAGCGCCGCGGGCGTCAAGCAGACGCAAGCGGATACGGATGATCAACCCGCTGTGATACCGAGAGGGCTGCGGGCATTCCGAGGAAGAGACTCAGGCTTCTTTCTCGACCTCTTGCCTGGACCACGTGATCGCGGCGGCATGCCCGATGTTGTTCGCCACTGGAAGTCGTGGATCGAGGAGCGTTCGCCTGACAAAGAGTATCACATTGGTGTCATCTACGGGCCATCGGGATGTGGGAAGTCATCGATCTTGCAAGCGGGTATCTTGCCGCTGCTGGGACACGAAATCGATGTCGCGACGATTCAGGCAACGAGCGATTCGTTTGATACTCAGCTTCGGCGTAGGTTGCGACGTCGTAGTCCGCCGGTAGAGGTTGAGGGCGTCGATCTCGATCAGATGTCGGCAGCGAGTTTGATAGCGCATCGTCGGGAAAATGGGGGCGCTGATGATCGTTCCCTGCTATTGGTGATCGACCAGTTCGAGCACTGGTTACTCAACTGCACACCTCAGCAATCTGACGAACTGGCGATGACACTTCGTCAATGCGATGGGGTTACAACCAAAGCGATCCTACTTGTTCGTGATGATTTCTGGGTCGCTTTGGGGCGATTCATGACGGTCGTCGACATTCCGCTAATTCAGGACATCAATTGTTCGTTGGTCGATCTGTTTGACCCGGCGCACGCGCAGAAGGTTTTGGAGTCGTTCGGACGCGCTCACAATCGCCTACCCGCGGAAGCGATGGTCGAGCCGGCCCACGCCCAGTTCTTGACGCAAGCGGTGGACGACTTGACCCGCGCCGGCAAGGTCTATCCCGTTCAGTTGGCGTTGTTTGCGGAAATGCTGAAGGGTCGGCCTTGGGTACCGGAGACACTTGATCGTCTTGGCGGAATCGAGGGCATTGGAACTCAGTTTCTGGAAGAGGCGTTTGAAGCGGAGCATACTCCGGTCCAACGAAGAATTCACACCGATGCGGCGAGACGCGTGTTGGAATCGCTGTTGCCGGAAGCCGGGATGGACGTACGCAACCGTTTTGCGACGCGTGATGAATTGCAGCAGGCGTCGGGATATGCTCAAACGCCAGAAGCGTTCGACGACTTGCTGTCCATCCTGGCGGGTGAGTTACGGTTGATTTCGACTACCGACAGAATCGAAAGCATGTCGGGTCACGCGAGTTCGCCTCGTGATTCGTCGGACTCTTATACATCGCAAGAGGAGTCGACGTATCAGCTATCGCATGACTTTTTGATTCCTTCGGTGCGCGAGTGGGTTTCAAGAAAACAGCTAGAGACCTATCGTGGCCGACTGTCAGCGCAGTTGTCCGAAATGTCGAGTCTGTGGTCGGCGAAACACGCCAAGCGGTTCCTGCCCAGTTGGGGTGAATGGGTGCGTTTTCGATTGTTCGTCCCCGGCAATTCGCTACGCCCAAATCAGCAGCAAATGATGAAGTATGCCTCGCGGCATCACCTCACCAATTCCGCGATCGTTTTGGCTGTCATGATTCTAATTGCGTTTGCGTTCCGTCATTGGCGGAGCGTGGAAGACGCCGATTCGGTGATGGATCAATTGACTTCAGCAAGGTTCGCGGAACTACCGACGATTGCGACTCAGTTCAAACCGTTTCAGTCGCAAACGGAACCTGAAATACAAGCGATCTTGGATGATTCCACGGAGTCCGTTCAACATCGGGTCGCTGCAGAGATGGTGATGCTTCAGTGGGGCAAGTCGGACGAGGCTCGGTTACTGAAAGGCGCAATTCTGCTTCCGCCTGACGAAGTCGAGGTTGTTGGAAATTATGTTCGTAGTCACTCCGATGAGCTAGCCGATCGTTCCTCTGGGAACGCAGTGAAACCGAAAACCACGGCGGCCTACGAGTACCTGTGGAGCGTACTAGAGGATTCTTCAGCTTCCCAACGACAGCGGATCGCGGCGGGACAATTGCTGGTAGGTGCGGGCGAGATGGAACGTCCCGAGAATTCCAAGCGGTTGGAGTCTGTCCGCAAAAGCCTCGCCAACTTGTTGGTGAGTTACGGTTCGGTTCATCCAAGAGATCGACGCGTTCTGACGCGGTGTTATCGGCCTTTGACGCAGCGGCTTGTGGGACCGTTGTCCGCAACGATGGGTGCGAAGAGTCCAAGTCTTGAGTTGGTGACGGCACTCGACTACTTGACTGAGTTTTTGCAGGACGATCCGCGACAGCTTGCAGACTTGGCCTTGGATGCGTCGTCTTGGCAACTCGAGTTCGTTGCGTCTTCGTTCGATGCCAATTCGGACTCAGTGATTCCGTTTCTTCGGGACATGATTCGACCAGTGTTGTCGTCGAAGGCAGACATGCTTGAGCTTTCAGAGCGAAACGCAGTTCGAATGGCAACTGCGGGGGCTCTACTGGTGCGGCTGAGCGATTCTGATCCCGTGGTATGGAACCTGCTGCGTTTCAATCCGAAGCCGACGCTTCGCGCGACGATGATTCATCGACTCGCCGAAGTCGGAGCTCCGCGACATCGCTTGATAAATCGTTTGGTGGATGAACAGGACACAACAGTGGTGACGGCACTGCTGATGGCGTTGGGGCAGTACGATGCGCCCAGTGATTCGGAAATCGCTGAAGACCAAGTCGTTTCTCAAGCGATCGAACGCGTCATGCAGTCGGCTGTTGGCGCTCGTGATCCAGGAACGATGTCTGCTGCCAACTGGCTGATTGAGTGTTGGGGAATGCAAGCGGCGTTGGATGGGCGTCTCAGTTCGCCGCCTGGCGGTGTGCTGGCTTCACCCCTGTGGCGAACGACCCCCAGTGGGCATGTCATGGTCCGCTTCGATGCAAGCCAGCATCCTGGAGTAGGCCGGGTTTTCGAAGTCGCGACCCAAGAGGTGACTGTCGAGCAATTTCTAAAACTGCTGCCACACACGCACTACAACGCAGCTGTTTCCCTGTCGTCGGATTACCCGATGAATGTGGTTCAGTGGGAAAACGCACTGCGATACTGTCGGTTGTTGTCGGAGGCGGAGCATTTGGACGAAATGTGTTTTCCACCGGTCGACGAAATTGAATCCGGGTTCGTTCCGGAGGACGGTTTTCTTGATCTCGGCGGGTATCGATTACCGACGGCAGCGGAGTGGGAATTTGCTTGCCGCGCGGGAACGACCGGGTCACGCTACTTTGGCGAAAATGGCCAAGTGGTTCGTTACTATGCTCATTGCGAAACCAAAGAATCTGCTCGACCGGCAGGTTCCTTGAAGCCGAACGACGCGGGTCTGTTCGATATGTTCGGTAACATCATGGAATGGACCGGAACGATTGTCGGTGAGAAGCGAGCGTTGAGAGGAGGCGCGTATAGCTGGGAAGGAAATGAGATGCGAGTCGATATTTCCAGTGACGCGTTACCGGGCACCGAGTTCAATTCGATCGGGTTTCGCGTGGTACGCACCGTGGAACCGTCGACGATGCAGGTCAAGGTGAAAGACTAGGTTCGGTGGTGCTGGGTGTGCTGCTACTTCATGGATGGTTTCCGATCGGTCGGAATCCAGTCGCCTCGACCTGCAACTTCGAAGGGACGAAAGTGATCCC
>JBPCVD010000195.1:0-3005 GCA_051010815.1 Rubripirellula sp. | reverse complement strand
CAGCGTTCTAGGGTTCAATTGTTAGCAAGTGGAACGCCGACAAATGGGGTGTCGCCAGCGGTAGGCTTAAGAGTGTCTTCCATTTGTAGTTCCCTGGAATGTTCTCCGACTTCCCTCGAGATCGAATCTATCCGCGGCAACATGGTTGGTTGAATTCTTCCCTCCTGTGTCCACTCTGCGTCAAAGAGATCGTCATCACTACGGATTGGTGCCTTGCCAATATGAAGCAACTGACAAAGTCCGTTTGGGTTGTCGATGAACCGTCGGATTCCAGACGTATGACGTTCGTAGTCACCGGAGGTTGGCTCCGTCGCAATCGCGATCGTACGGTGTGCCATCTGTCGCCGTGTGTCAAAAACTGATGACGTATGAAAAGACCAAGCGACGCGTGAGTGCTTGCGTAAATCGGGCGGAGCAAATCCCGCCAATTCAGTAGCGGGATTCATAGCGATGACCTGATCGACGCCACCTAAGTGTTGTGCCGCGACGGCGTTGACGTAGACGCCGAAGCTCTCCCCGACAAATAGAGTGTGCTCAGGTGCAATTCCCAAGCTTTGGAGTTGCGCTGCCATTGCTCGACCGACCGAGGGGATTCTCTTGGCGACGGTTACCGGATCGGGAAGTCCTAGAATCGGCAATCGTGAGATTGATGCATTGCTCCAATCAACGAGAACAATGTTGGCCTCCGGGCTGGCCCGGCCAAGCGATTCACCGAGTCGATGAAAACGATCCGCATTTACCGTCCCATTCATCCCGTGAGTGACCACCACCCATCGTTGGCGAGCGGACTCTGACGGACGTTTCCAAACCTTGAGGCGAACATCTGAACACTGCGCGGTCGCGGATGATACGACCCAGGGTAGGTCTCCGAATACGGTCCCTGTTGAGAACAACAACAGGGCGACGATGCCTGCGAGACTGCTTCGTAGAATAGGATATTGCATGGCCATTTCAGCTTCTCCCTATGGATGTGAAACAAGTTCTCTATCCACTGGGAAACACTGCCCACCCAATCGACCGCTGGAACAGGAAAAGAAGAAAAATTTTGTCCGCGCGGTCGATTTGGCCGGCTTCCTTGCCTAGGAAGTGGTTGGCCCACATTCAGCAGGTTAGAAGAGCGTTTCCATGTCCCTCGCTTCGAACAAAGACTCAGACCTTAATCGCTATCGTGATTACCTTCGCGTGCTGGCGGAGATGCAGCTGAATCCCCGACTTCGGGTGAAAGAAGATGTGTCTGATATTGTGCAGCGAACTCTCATCCAGGCGCATCAAGATCGGGGGCAGTTTCGCGGGGCATCAGAACGTGAGCTAAAAGGCTGGCTGAAGGTGATCTTGAATCACACGATCATTAATGTCGCCAAGAAGTATGGGGCCAAAAAAAGAGACTTCCGAATCGAGCAGTCAATTGAACAGAGGATGAATGAGTCGGCGATTCGTCTCGCAGGAGAACTTCCAGGCGATCGGACCTCGCCGAGCCATCAACTGATGCGGCAGGAGAGGGCAGAACAAGTTGCGGATGCTCTCTCATGTTTGCTGGAGGACGAGCGCTCGGCACTGATGCTGAAGCACGTTCATGACTGGAAGGTTGCCGAGATTGCCGACCACCTGGGAAGGACTCCCGAAGGTGTCGCCGGCCTCTTGCGACGTGGCCTCAAGAAGCTCCGAAATTCAATGCAGGAAACAGATCGCTGTGACTGATTCTAAGAGCAATCAAGAAGCCGAGTTTGATCGTATTGTTCACAAATATTATCAGACGCTCGAAAACGGTGAGTCGATTGACCCTGATCGCTTCATCTCGGAAAATCCCGAATTCGCCGATCAACTCCGATCGTTCTTCAGCGATGTGCGCCATCTTGATGACGTGTCTGGTGTCGGTGAACAGGCTGGCACGATTGACTTGAGCGGAACTCGCCGATCTGAAATAGTCGATGGTTTGGTAGGTCCAGGAGACGCGCTGACCTATGTTGGTGAGTACCAAATCTTGGCAGAAATTGCGCGCGGTGGCATGGGTGTCGTCTTTAAAGCGCGGCAAGAAAAACTCCACCGGACCGTTGCCCTGAAGATGATACTCTCGGGGCGGTTTGCCACCGAGCTGGAAGTCGACCGATTTCGTCGAGAAGCAAGGTCCGCGGCTTCTTTAAAGCACCCGAACATCGTCGGTGTGTACGAGATTGGAGTGCACGAAGGCAATCATTACTTCACGATGGACTACATCGAAAGTGTGAGTCTGTCCCATCGATTGCGAGAGGGCTCGCTCGCCCCACGAGATGCCGCGAAGTTACTTCAAACGCTCGCGTGTGCAACGCACTTCGCACATGAAAAAGGCGTCCTGCACCGAGACCTCAAGCCGGCCAACGTGCTGATGGATTCATCAGGTCAGCCGCACATCACCGACTTTGGGCTTGCCAAACCCATTGCCAATTCGACTGAGTTTTCTGATGTGGAGATCACACGATCGGGCCAGGTCGTCGGTACTCCAAGCTATATGTCGCCCGAACAAGCGGCCGCCAAACACCAACTTGTCAGTGTGGCCAGCGATGTCTACTCCCTCGGGGCGATACTCTACGCCTGTCTGAGCGGTCGCGCTCCGTTTGTCGCGGAGTCGACAGTGGAAACCTTGCGACAGGTAATTCATGATGATCCGTTGCCAACCCGAGTGCTAAACCCACGGGTTCCAAAAGATCTGGAAACGATCTGCCTGAAGTGTCTCACGAAGGAACCGCGGCATCGCTACCCTTCCGCACAGGATCTTGCAGACGATCTCAGTCGCTTCCTTGAGGGGCGTCCCGTACTCGCCAGACCGATTAGCAGGGTCGCCAAAATCTGGCGCTTCGCTCATCGCAAACCAGGTGCAGCCCTCGCAACTACGTTGACGCTACTGATTGCCGCGGTGTCACCTCCCGTTGCGGTTCATCAGTATCGTCAATCTCGCGAGTTGGGAATCAAGGCCGGGCGCATTACCCAGCAGAAAGATGAGATAGCCGGACACTTGGCAGATAAGGAGA
>JBPCVD010000194.1:0-8387 GCA_051010815.1 Rubripirellula sp. | reverse complement strand
CCTTGCACGACCAATTTCTCTCGCAACCGACCCACCATGTCCAAATTCAGGTAGGCAGCAACTGCGGCCGTCAACGGTTCAGCGTCGGTGGTCATTCCATGAGCATGAGCAGCTTTCGCATCCTCTTCCGATACCGTGACCGGCGTACGCGGAGCATCTGGGTAGAGTCGGTGGTAGTCATCCACGAACGCTTGAGAGCCAAACAGCCCGAGTTCCTCACCGCTCCAAGCCGCAACCAACAGATCGCGTTTGGGCTTCAGTCGCCCAGCCTTTTTCTCCGCCGCCAAGTATTGAGCGATTTCTAACATCGCCGCCACGCCACTGGCGTTGTCATCAGCGCCCACGTGGACTTGGTCACGTTCGTCGTCCTTGGCGAGGCTGTTGCTGCTTCCGCCCATGCCAAGGTGATCAATGTGCGCCCCCAAGATCAACACAGGACTCTTGTCGTTAGCAACATCACCAGCCGGCAGCCTGGCAACAACGTTGCGTCCCGTCCCTCGTCGACGTTCAATTTCAACCTCCGCAGATGCGGTCGCATTGGAAAGCGGAAAGCCCATGTGAAGCGAACCGTCGTCCAGTTCCTTTTGAGTCTTCGCTAGATCCTGTTCCGCATTCTCAAAGAGCTTCGACGCAACTTCGTTGCTGACCGAGACTGCCGCGATGCTGACGCTGGCTTGCGAAGCCGCACTATCAAAACGGATCAAATCATTCTTCACTTGGCTTGTCGGCCCGGCAACGAAGATAATTCCCTTGGCACCGAGATCACGTGCGATCGATGCCTTTCGCCGGGGCGAGCTATAGCGTGCCATTTTTTGTCGCTGCTCTGGAGAAATCTCCTGCGGCATATCTCGAAACACCATCACCCACTGGCCGCCCACGGCCAGATGCACGTAGCTGTCGTACTCGGGAATGCCATCGTCGGCGGGAATCTGCATTCCGTAGCCTGCGAAAACGATTCCGGTCGACGCCGTTTCCCCATTGTTGGAAAAGGAGAGCGGTCTCCAATCTTCATCGAGCTGCAACTCCTTTCCCGAAACCGTCATTCGATTGGCATCGGTGAGCGTTGACCCGGCCGGAAAATCGAAGGCATGAAAGAATGTTCCATCCTCGCCTGCCGGCACCAAGCCCAAACTCTCCAAGTAGGCAGCCACGTAGGCCGTCGCCCGTTTTTCCCCTTCCGTGCCCGTCAAACGCCCACCCAAATCAGGCCGCGTCAGGAAGTCCACGTGCCGCATCAGGTCCGTCGGCGAGAACTCAGGCGTGGAATACTCTGCCGCCGCCAACACCGCCTCGCGGTCACTATCGGTCGCTCCGGTCTCGATTCCCAGCAGGCGACGAGCTTCGGCGTCATTCCAATCCGCGATGAAGATTTGTGACTGCTTCGAGGAGGTGCGTGTCGACGTCCACGAGAGCTGATTCCCGTCGGGGAGGAATACCGGAAGTCCGTCAAAACCATCCGTGTTGGTGACGCGAACGGGATCACCCTGCCCATCAGCCCGAACCATGTAGAGTTCGAAGTTTCCGAAACCGTGTTTGTTTGTCGTGAAGATCAGATAGTCTCCACTCGGATGATAGAACGGCGCCCAACTCATGGCGTTGATCTCCGTCAGACGCTTCACATCTGAACCGTCCGTCTTCATCGTGTAGACCTCGGCCGTCGCGCCATCCTCCGAGAATCGTCGCCAACAGACACGCTCGCCGTCGGGCGAAAAGAAGGGCCCACCGTCGTAGCCCGCGACGTCCGTCAACTGCTGCACATCGGTCCCATCCGCGTTCATGATGTAGATGTCAATCATTGACGCAGGATCGATCTCGAACAGCTTTCGCTCACGCTCGGTCAAATCTCGATTGAAAGCGTTCCGATTCGATGCGAAGGCGATTTTCGTTCCATCGGGGCTGTAGCTTCCCTCGGCATCATAGCCCAGCGCATGAGTCAGTCGGCGGTAACTCCCGTTCTCGAGATCCTTCGCGTAGAGCTCAAATTCCTTGTCGTAATCCCAGGCGTAGCGACGCTGCTTCCCGCTCTCGCGAAGTGCAAGCTCCTCCTCTTGCTTCTCCTCCGCTTTGGGATCGTGCTGAGTGCTGGCGAACAAGATCCGATCACCCTCTGGGTGAATCCAAGCGCAGGTCGTTTTCCCATGGCCTGGCGAAACCATCTCGATGTCTCCGGTCTCCAGATCAGTGACGAAAATCTGGTAAAACGGATTTGCAATGTCTCGCTCGCTTTGGAAGACCATTCTCGTGCCGTCCGCGCTGAAGTAGCCCTCTCCGGCTCTCCGACCCGCAAAAGTCATTTGCCGCGTGTTGGTTAATAATGCCTGCTCATGCTGTGGCTCTTCTGCCGCGTTCGCATCGACCGTCTTCTTCTTTGGTTCGGTTGGGTCGAGTTCCGTCGTCGACGTTTCTCCCGCAACATCCGCGTCGCTTGCTTCGGCGACGTTCTGCTCGACTTGTTCAGTAGCGCCGCCAGCAGCCTTGTCCTGCGCCCAGGCGTGGCTGGAAGCGAGTGCCACGAGCGTCATCGTCAAAGCGACAAGGGTTGAACGCATCTCAATCTGCATAACGAGTTCTTTCGGGGTTCGAATGTGTGTGGCCGCAGCAGTCAGCCGCAATTCGTGTTTTGGTGTTGGTCTTAGATTGGAGCGGATCGGTACCGAGTGGGGGAGGGCGGTCGGACGATCCCCTATCAGTGGAGACACGCACGTCGTCGGCGACCGAGATTCGCACGTTTCGTGGTGTAAACGCGTCACGGACGACACTCAGCGGACCGTCAAACCGTGCGCTCCCCGCAGGCAGATGAGGTCCTCACTCCATCGCGCAAACAACTCACGACGCTGCGTCTCCTCTTCGAATACGCGAACCGTGTTGATTTTGTGCCGGATATCGTCCCGAACGAGGCCAAACAATTCGAGGTATTCCGCATCCGGGTCGGGCGCGGACTCCGAGACGCCAACAGGACGTACTCGCACGGTGGCCTCGAAGCGAAACACCTGCAACCAGCCCGGTCGCTTCACCGCGACCAGGCGAACGTTTCGCAGCTTCGCCGTCCCTCCGAAAAAACCGTTCTCCGAAAGGTGTTTTCGAATGGCCAATTCCATCTCGTGATCACCACACCAATCTTCCCAGCGTTGCCGAAGATGTTTGATGAGTGCGATCACTGAACTTGCCTATGTCGACGGTAGAACGGAACCAGGTTCACTGATTCAGTCTAGGAACCCGCACAGGCTTAGGGGAACGCTATTTGATCGGGAGATCAAAATCTCCCGACAGGTCGCGGTACACCGAGTGAATGTGATTGGCCGGGTTGCCCGCCGCATCGGCTTGCGTGTTGACAAATTCGATCAGAAAGTTGGCACCCTGAATGCGGTAGTAGTGGCCAATCCCTGGCTTGGTGGCGCCAGCCCAGGCGAAATGAACGTCACCCCAACCGTCATGTTCGATCTGTTCACGACGCTGCTCGGCAACATCATCCGCCACGGCGTTGGCGTAGACATACACCAATTCTTGCAACAACGCTTTTTGATCCGCATTGAGTGTTCGTTGGGCGATGCCCTCCGGCTCGCCAGCGTCGGACTGCGGTTCGCCCGCGAAGCGAATTTCCTTTGGAGCCTTTTCGTCAATGATCGCCTCGCCACCTTGAATCTCATTCAGCGAATTCACTAGCTTGAATGCCAAGTCTTCCTCTTCTCGCAACACGCGTGTCCCTTTCCCAAGTGGACCAGAGACTTCCTCCATGATCGTGCCAGGATTGGCGGCGAAGAACTGAGGCGTACTATCGACAACGCGGCCACCTCGGCAGACGAAATTCAACGAAAGATGGTGCCCTTCGAAGCTCAAGCCCCAGGCGTCGGTTTCACTTGGAGTTCCGAAGATGGTGACGAAGTACTTCTCGGGATCGCGTTCCCAGTTGCGTCCCTCACCCTCAAGCTCGCGGAGCACGCCTTCCAATAACATGATTTTGCTGGCCTTGTCGTAGCCGGCCTCACTGAGGGCTGCGCGAACCAGACGCAAAGCGGCGACCCGTTGCGCTGCGTTCATCTCTCGCATCACCAAGCCCTTGCGGGTCTTCATTGGGATGAAGTGCCAACCGACGCGTTTGGGAGTGTCGTAAGGCAAGACAGCGACAGCCTTTTGCTGTTCGTCCAGCGAGCCAATGAATGAGTCAGCAAAGGCTTGCATCTGCTTGCCTGGGGGATCCCCGACTTTCCATCCGGCAACAAAAACACATCCGATGAGGGCAGAGGCGAGCAGCGTGGCACGAGCGAATCGCATTTGGGCGGGTCCGTAGAGGTCAGGGCATTGAATGCGCCCGTGATCAACATGGAGCACGAGGCATGAAGGCGGGAGAAGAATTCTAATCAAAGTTGAAACGTTGTGAGTCGCGGTCAAGAAATCTCGACCCCGGGCCAATCTTCGGCTCGATTCTCGCCCGCAGGACTAGCCGCCTCGTTGACGACACGGTCCAATCGATCTCAGCATTGCTTTCAGCTTTCTCTGTTCACAAATCACGGCATCGAAATGGACCGGATTCCGGAACCCCAAAGTCTCAGCCCCTACGACGAGGCCGCGGAATACCACGCGATGGCCCACGACGAAGTCAACCGGCGATTCGTCGACGATCTGCTGGCCGGGCCGACCGGGCCACTCGTGATCGACCTGGGCTGTGGGCCAGCCGGTATTCCGATCGAACTCTGCCATCGCGACCCGTCGTACGAGGTAATGGCGATCGACGGCGAAGTGGAAATGCTGGAGGTCGCGAAACGAGAAATTGACATCGCCGGGTGCCTCGGGCAAATCACGCTCAACCATGCATCGGTTGAGGAGATGGAAATGTACGACGACGAGATCGCGGATACGGTGATCAGCAACAGCCTCTTGCACCACCTCGATCAACCCGAGCTTGGATTGCGGGTGGCCGTAAGACTGACGCGAAAAGGGGGTCGAGTCTTCTTCCGTGACCTGACGCGGCCCGATGATCGAGAGCAAGCCGAACGGCTTGTCGCAATGCACTGTGGCGAGGAAAGTGAAAACGCGCAGCAACTCTTTCGCCAGTCATTACACGCGTCGCTTACGTTAGACGAGATTCGCGATATCGCGAGGGGCCTTGGCATCGCCGGTGATCACGTTCAAATGTCCAGTGATCGGCATTGGACACTCGATTGGTGTCGCCCAGACCAACCCTGATCCCTGGCAACAGCCCTTACCGATTCAGGTCATGGGCTTCGCAATTCAATATCTGGCGGAATTCATGCGTACCTATCTGCAACTTCTGGACGAAGTCCTCAGTCACGGCTTGGATCGCGAGGATCGCACCGGTGTTGGGACACGCGGCCTGTTCGGTCGTCAAATGCGATTCGACCTGTCGCAGGGCTTTCCCTTGCTGACCACCAAGAAGATTCACGTACGTTCGGTCATCATCGAACTGCTGTGGTTTCTGCGCGGTGACACCAACGTGGGTTGGCTGAAGGAAAATAATGTCTCGATTTGGGACGAGTGGGCGGACGAAAATGGTGACCTTGGCCCAGTCTACGGCCACCAATGGCGATCTTGGGCCAAGCCGGATGGCGGCGTGATCGATCAAATCGCGTGGGTCGAGAACGAAATTCGCACCAACCCAAAGTCACGGCGTCTGATCGTCTCGGCCTGGAACGTCGCCGATGTCGCTGAGATGGCATTGCCTCCCTGCCACCTTCTCTTCCAGTTCTATGTCGCCGGTGACCGACTCTCCTGCCAACTCTACCAGCGAAGTGCAGACCTGTTCCTCGGCGTGCCTTTCAACATCGCCAGCTATGCATTGCTCACGATGATGATGGCCAAAGTCACCGGTTTGAAACCTGGCGAATTCGTCCATACGCTAGGCGACGTTCATCTCTACCGAAATCATTTCGATCAGGCGAGGGAACAGTTGGGGCGTCATCCTCGACCACTACCAACGCTTCAGATCACATCCTCTCCTGATTCCATTGATGGCTTCGCTTACGACGACTTCCCCCTGGTCGACTACGATCCACACCCCGGAATCAAGGCGCCGGTGGCAGTGTGACAGGCTCCATTCAGCCAAAAACGAAGCCGGACGCGTCCAGCGAGCAGTCAGCCGAGGCCTCCTCAAACCCATCGAGGCTCAAAGTGGACGGAAGACGCGATCGAGGGGCGACGGCCATTGTCGCGATGACGCCCAGCGGCGTCATTGGGCTCGACGGCGACATGCCGTGGCGGCTGAGCAGCGATCTTCGCCGCTTCAAACGCCTCACAATGGGGGGTTCGCTAATCATGGGCCGGCGAACCTACGATTCGATTGGACGACCGCTTCCTGGACGTCGAACCATTGTCTTGACGCGGAATCCCGACTGGTCGGCGGCGGGGGTAGAGCGGGCCGCGAGCCCGGAGAGTGCCCTGGAAATGGCGGGTGACTCGGCTTTCGTCGTCGGGGGCGCCGAAATCTATCGAATTCTGCTTCCAGCCTGCGATCATCTGCTTTTGACGCGTGTCTGGTCGACAGTGAAAGGGGACACAAAATTGTCGATTGACCTATCGGAGTTTCAGGTCATCGAACAAACTCGTGTGCCTGCAAGCGCGCGCGACGATGTGCCGACAGAGTTTCTAAGACTGTTTCGGCGAAATTCTTGAGAAAAATGATGCCCTGTCCCCATTGAGCAAATAGGGGGCCGGTCGGTATATTTCGGGATTCTCAGTCGAAGCGTTTGTCATTTAGTGATGACGAGCGTCGCTCCGACTCTGCCCCCACCGTCATGGAACTCTCACCGGAGTCTGGTTATGCCCCGTTTGATGGGCGTCGATATCCCAAACGACAAGCAAATTCAACATTCCCTCACATACCTGTACGGTGTTGGTCTCTTCAGCGCCCGCGAGGTCTGTGAGAAATTGGGAATTGACCCCGCGCGGCCTGCCAACGACATCCATGAGGATGAGCTTGGTCGAATCGCTGCGTTGTTAGAGCGCGACTACACGGTGGAAGGCCCGCTGCGTCGACAATTGGCCCAAAACATTGGCCGATTGCGAGAGATCAAGGCCTACCGCGGAATGCGGCACCGAAACGGTCTTCCAGTTCGCGGTCAGCGAACGAAGACGAACGCTCGTACTCGGAAAGGTCCGCGCAAGACGGTTGCCGGTAAAAAAGGTGTCAAGGATCTGCGTTAAGACGTGGCCTTGCGATCCCCCAATTTCATCCAATTTTTAGAGACCCTTTGCCGTGGCAAAGTCCAACAAAAAGAAACGCGTCCGCCGCAATGTCTCCAACGGCATTGCTCACATTCACGCGACGTTCAACAACACAACCGTCACCATCACGGACCCCAAGGGCGACACGCTCTGCTGGGCGAGTGCTGGTACGAGTGGTTTCAAAGGAAGCCGCAAAAGCACGCCGTTTGCCGGCCAATGCGCAGCACAGCAAGCTGCGGAGAAGGCAACAAAATTCGGCATGCGTGACGTTGAAGTTCGCGTGAAGGGCCCCGGCTCAGGACGTGAAAGCGCAATCACTTCGCTACAAGCCGCTGGCCTGAACGTGAAGTTGATCGAAGACGTCACGCCCATCCCGCACAACGGTTGTCGCCCACGCAAGAAGCGACGCGTCTAGGTTCGGACACGGGACGACGCTCGCAAGAGTGAATCGTCTCGGCAAATCAGTGCGTCGATCAACTCGATCGACGAAGGGTGTCCGCCGACATCCATTTACCCCAGCAACTTCACCTCCCACATCTGTATTCCAGAACTGAGGTAATCATCACGATGCATATTCGTTGGCGTGGAATGGAACTGCCAAGCGCCTTGGAAGTCGACCGCGATTCGCTGACCGCCACCTACGGCAAATTTACCGCAGAGCCTTTCGAACGAGGTTTCGGGGCGAGCGTTGGAAACAGCCTTCGTCGCGTGTTGCTCAGCAGTTTGATGGGCAGCGCCGTGACGCAGATCAAGATCCGCGGCGCCCAGCATGAATTCACCACGATCCCCGGCGTCCTGGAAGACGTCACGGAAATCGTTTTGAACGTCAAAAGCCTTGTCGTTCGCAACCACAGTGAGGCCACTCGCGTCATCACCGTCGAAAGCGACAAAGCCGGCGTGATCACGGGCGCCGACGTCCAAACCGACGCCGACGTCGAAGTCATCAACAAAGATCATGTGATCTCGACGCTGACCGAAGACGTTCCCTTCATGATGGAAATGGTTGTCGAAAACGGTCGCGGCTACGTTCCCAGCACCGAGCACAGCGCGGTGGACCATGAGATCGGCATCATTCCGATCGACGCCGTGTTCAGCCCGATCACGCGTGTTCGCTATGAAGTCGAAGAGACTCGCGTCGGTCAGAAGACGAACTACGACAAACTGAACCTGGAAATCTGGACCGACGGTTCGGTCAATCCGGAATTGGC
>JBPCVD010000193.1:0-8651 GCA_051010815.1 Rubripirellula sp. | reverse complement strand
GAACTGCAGAAGAGCGGACCGAATCAGTCGATTCAATCATGGGTGCCCGGTGGACCACTTTGCGTTCAACCAAATTCTAAAGTATTTGCTTTTCCTCGACTGAGCCGCCAACCCGACCGCGCGTCAGATGCCCAATGCCCAATAAGTGGGCGTGTAACATGGGTTGAATCCATCGTGAATCAACTGCATCGGAAAAAAACGGGCTCGTCCCGTCGTTGGGCTAAAAAAGCTGCCTTCGGCCAACGCAAGCGCAACGCAACCTCGATTGCGTCAAGATCCTGTCCAATGACGCAGGCCGCTCAGAAGCTCGTCTGCACTTCCCGTTCTTTCACGGGGTACCACTGGTCGATCGCCCCGGCAAGGCGTTGGACAACCTTTGGATGGTCGGCCGCGACGTTCTTTGTTTCCCACGGGTCGGCCTGAAGGTCAAACAATTGGGGACGTTTTTCGGCTCTTGGGTGAGTGCTTGCATACCGGTTGGTCTCACCGTCATACGTCAGAAGCAACTTCCACTTTCCCGCGATGCACCAGCGAAACAGCAAGGAAGCCTCAGGATTCTCAATGTCCGCAATGTCATGCGCGAAGCTCTCGCCGAAGATCTGTTCGCGGTCGATCGCGTCCCCCGACTCCAGTGATGGGAGCAGATTCAGACCTGGCAGTCCCTCCGGAATCGGCGCGCCAGCGGCGGCCAGCATGGTGGGGGCAATGTCGATGCTGCTGACCACTTCCTCCCGTTCACCAGGGGGAATTTTCCCGGGCCAGCGATACATGATGGGCGTTCGTATTCCGCCCTCGTAGGGAGTCTGCTTCGAGCGTGGCGCGTAGCCTCGCTTGGCGGGATTCTGAATCCATCCATTGTCGGTGACGTACACCACAAGCGTGTTCTCACTCACACCCTTCTTGTCCAACATGCCGAGCAATTCTCCGCACGTTTCATCAAACCATTCACACATCGCGTAATACTTCGCCACGGTTACCGGCAATCCGGCGTCACTGTACTTCTTCAGGATTCGCTCGGGTGGGGTGTGGGGTGTGTGCGGTAGGAAGGGTGCGTACCACATGAAGAATGGCTTGTCGTCTTCTGTCGCCATCTCCAAAAAGTCGGCGATCGGTTTCATTCCTTGACGCCCAATCGCCAATCCATCGTCCCCGTGCCGTCCGCCTTTCTCGGGAAATCCACGGGTCATGCCATGAGTGAAACCACTGTTGCGATAACTGCCTTCCCAAAGCTTGCCGCTCTGATGGCTCAAGTAGCCCTGCTCTCCCAAAATTTTTGGCACGGTCGGGAAGCGATCGAGATAAGAAATGAGTTGAGCGCAACGCTGGTGGTAAAGATCTGAATCGCGTGCGGCATACTTCGGCGAAGGATCGTTCCCGGTCACGCCATGTGTCGATGCGTAATGACCAGTGAGCAGCGTTACGAGCGATGGCCGGCAGAGCGCCGTCGGAACATAGCCTCGTCGAAACACCGCACTTTCTCTCGCCAACTGATCAAGGTGTGGAGTCTTGATAGCCTCGTGCCCCATGAACCCATAGTCATTCCAAGATTGATCATCCGAGATGATCAGCACGATGTTCGGAGGCGTCTCTTCGGCAAATAGAAATTGGCCGGAGGACAGGAGGCACAAACAAATAGCGAGTCGAATGAACCGGAGCGGCGTCATCATGGGAAAGGCTTCTCGATAAAACGAATGCAGGTCGAGACAGAGGAAAGTCGCGTGATACCAATGAATGGCAGCGACACGATCATCTGAACGGTGAGAAACGAAAGGGAAATCACTCAAGGCGGCAGGAACCGGCCCTATCGGGCGAAACTTGCGTTGCGGAATTCGCAATCAGTCGGGGTTTTCCTCGAGCAAGTCCAAGTCGGCAATAACGTACCACGCAGACACCACGTCATTGGGGCAATCCACGAAGTATTTCCACTCAGAACTGGTGAAATCCCATGACAGCTTAGTAATCCGACCTTCGTGGACTGACTGTGGAAGCTGAACACGCACGCGATCGAACATTACCAGCTTCGCGGGCTTGATGTGATCGGGATTGGGATTGAGTGTCTTCATCAGATCGATCATCGCACGACGCAGATTCTCGAGTTGCGATGGCGTTTCGTCATGCAAAGCCTCCTGTTGTGAGGTGCGATGGACGACCTTGATCGCTGCCGACTCTGACCCATCATCCGGGGTGAAGTCATGAATCGCAATTTCTTCCGAGGATACTTGCACGGGTGGTGATCCGATCACGAGAAATCAAATTGAGCGAGCGTCCGCCTACGCATCGCCGCCTAACAGGGAAACACATTCTAATCAAATCGTCGGGAGATTGGATCAACGCAACTCCTGCTTGCAACGCTCCAGGTTCAGTCACTTCTGGAGATAGCCGATGAGGTCCCGAATCTCTCGTTCCGACAAGGGATCGAGCAAGCCAGCGGGCATCACCGACACCTCTGACTCTTTCACGGCTTCGATCTCAGCCCGCGGTAAGACCAGACGCTCGGTCGCATTGACAAGTGTCAGCGTCTCTTCGTTTTCAGCCTCAACCAACCCAGTAAAGACTCGCCCGTCCGTGGTGCGAACCAACTGCATACGGAATTCCTTCGCAACCGACGCGTTCGGGTCGACCATGTTTTCGAGCAAGTAGCGGACATTGTTGCGCTGCGCCCCAGTGATATCGGGGCCGACATTACCACCTTCGCCAAAAAACCGATGGCACGTCCCACAATGCTTCGCGAAAAGTGCACGTCCCTTGTCGAGGTCAGCCCGTGCCAGAGTTTCGGTGGTAAGACTCTTTGCAAATCCTTCGATCATCTTCACTCGATCACGGGGAGACTCACGAACTTCGCCCCACAGTTCCCGCAGACGATCGTTGACGTGAAGATCCTCGTGCGATCGAATTTGCCGCGCCGTGAAGGCGGTCACGTCGCTCACAGGGACCACTCCTGCTTCGATCGCATCAAGCAGCGTTTGTGAAGACGCGAGTCGAGTCGCTAACGTGTTGAGGGCAATCTGTTTTTCCGCGTCCGAACAGTTTGCGTAACCTGAGACGATAATCTTCGCGGTATCCGGCGCGTCGTAGCTCGCCAATCCTCGCAGTGCGGCAGCTCGCACAGAATCCTGTCCGAGTAAAGCCCTCAGTTCCGCATCAAATCCAACGACTCTCGCATTTACCAGGGCATCAATCGCGATCCGACGCATCTCGACATCGTGCGCTACGTCCCCCGCGATCAAACGAAGCCTCTTGATGGCCGATTCGTCTTGGAATAACAGTGCCAAACGAGTCGCTTGTTGACGCACATGACGATCCTTATCTCCCAAAAGCGTTTGATAGGCAGCCGGCCAGACGTCGGGCATCGGCGCACGTCTTTGCCCTTCTAGCCCCAGCAGAATTCCGTCCAGGACATTCCGTTTCCCGTCGGTGGACGCATTTTCGAGTTGTCGCGTCAGCATCGCTAACGACTCTGTCTTATTGGGCAACGCCAACATGCGTCGAGAAACGTTCTCCCGGACCCTTGCCAACCTTGCGGTCGTCGCGAGTTCGACAAATCGCGGCACATCCTCATGAACCAGCGGCTCGACTCCGTACCAAACCATCAAAGGAATGTTGGCGTCGTGATCGTCTTCTTCATGCGCCACAAGTGCTTCGGCAATCGCCCAACGCTCACTTAACGCCAGCCGCTGAAGCGTCGAGGCAAGTTCGAGCCTCACCCGCGGGGAAGACGAATGGGACGCGAGCTCTGCTAAATGCTCCAGGATTTCCCGGCCGGGGTTCTCCTGCTCGCACGCAAGCCGAATGGCCCACTGCTGCAGGAACTCGGATGAATCATCCATCAATGTACCGAGCAACTCGATATCCACGCCGCCCGTGACTTGCAACGCCCAGAGGGCACGAAGCCTTTTTGGAACTTGCGCCTCATTGGTCAACCGATCACGAAGTCGTTCGCGGGCGGAATCCATGCTCTCGCCCTGAACAGTTCGCTCGTGCAACAGACGACGCGCGTGGCGAACCATCCAGTCGTTGTCGTGCAGCTGTAGCTCTACCAACTCGTCGGTTGTTTTTTTCGCAAGATCGATGTCGTCGATCGTCGTGCCGCCGAATGTGATCCGATAGAGTCGCCCAGTATTACGACGCGTCTGCTTTGTACTGTGGCATTCACCAGTGTCTGACCAATCACTGACATAGACCTCGCCGCCACCCCCATACGCGAGCGTCACGCCCATGAACCATGGGTCATCACTTCGCATTAGATCGGGACCATGCGACGCCACGTAACCCGATCCACTCATCCGCAGCAAATCGTTGTTGATTCGACGTCCATGAATATTGTTGGTAAACAGCTGGTTGCGATAACGTTCCGGAAAAGCCGCACCCAAGTAGATCATCGTGCCGCAATGCGCATGGCCTCCACCAGCCGTGTCCTCCGCCTCCGAGCCCAACCCGTTTCGAACGTTCCCGAGACCGACGAAGTGCAAGTGATCCGCAATGGTACCGATTCGTTGATAGGCGAACTCGCTGCTCTTCCTCCCTCGCCATGGTTCGTAATGTGCCCCGGGAATGACCTGAAAAAGATGTGGATTCACACAATTGCAAATGAACGAATCCCCGTAGTCGTTCCAGTCGATGCCCCAAGGATTTGTCGTTCCGTCGGCAACGGGCTCCCAGACATGACGAACCGGATGGTACCGCCAGACACCACCATCAAATCGCTTTCGATCCTGCTCTGATTCGCCTGGTTTTCCGATTAACGACCAGTTGGTTCGACCATGAGTTGCGTACAACCATCCATCGGGCCCCCAAGCAAAGCCATTGGCCATGTTATGAGCGTTGGCATGGTTCCCAAATCCATCCAACAGCACTTCAGGTTCGGCGTCGGGAACGTCGTCACCATCCTTGTCTGGAATGAAGTACATGAAGGGGGGCGACATGACCCACGCACCCCCGAACCCAACCTCAATCCCCGACACATAGTTCAGCCCCTCGAAGAAGACTGTGCGTTTGTCGTGCTGCCCATCACCGTTCGTGTCATCCAGGATGACGATCCGGTCGCCCGGTTCCGTGCCGTGGTGGGGATAGTTGTAGGCCTCAGCGACCCACAATCGATTGCGGTCGTCGATGCAAAACCCAATCGGTTGCATCACATCGGGCTCACCAGCGAAGAGTGTGACTCGAAAGCCTTCCGGTACTCGCATCGAGTCCGCTGCATCGTGCGGCGACAACGGTTCTTCTGAAGTGTGCACGATCGTTTTCTGAGCCTCAGCGACAGAACCGCCCAACCATGTAGCGGCAAGCAAGATGAAGCCCAACGCAAAGGCAGGTGACGCGCAGAGTTCTTTCACAGACACAGATTTAGGCATGAGTTCCTCGGAAGGCGGCAGGAACGAAGTATTGTAGCCGTCGCCGTCACGGCAAAGTGCATACCGGATCCACGCAACATGCGCAAACGGATTGGAAGAATCGGGCAGTGCAGTCTTCCCCACACGCTGGCGTCGGCGCGGGAATCGACAGCCGCGATTTACTCTACTTCCCGTCGTCAAAGTACTCTGACAACCCACGGATCCGGCGAATCATCGCAACCAAGCATAGCCCTAGCACCACCAAGCCCATCATGTAGATGACGCAGAAATCGGCTCGAATCGTGCTGGGGTCCAGCACCATCCTCCAGAGAAATACAAAGCCAGCAAGGCATAGCCCTGTCACGAAAACGACGAACCTAGCGCGATAGAACAGACCACTGGCGGTGATCATCATTGGATAACCGATCAACAGAAGTCCGCGCGGCGGGTCAGCGTGGTAAAGCAAGACGGTGTAAATCATCACATCAAAGGCAGCCCAACCCCAATGAGCGGCCTGCGTGAATCGCTCCACGACCGAAAGCCTTTGAAAGGCTGTGCTGCCGACAATCCAACCGAACAACAACCCGAACTTTAGCGATTCGTTCTCGTAGCTGTCCGCTTTCACGGCTCGCACGACGATCATCACAAGCATGACCGATGCGATCGCTGCCAGATGACTGACCAAAATCGGCTCGCGACGCCACCAGTTGTTCAGCCGCTCGTGGATTCCAGGCTTGGGATGATGAATCGGTTCATCGAGAAGAAAACGCTGCAAGTCGGCTTGCAAGTCATCCGCCGTTTGGTAGCGATCATTGATCGACTTTTCCATCGCTCGATTGACGATTTTTTCCAAATCACGTGGAACGTCTCGATTCAATTTCCGTGGTTGAGGCGGCTCTCGATTGAGCACTTGAAGCAGGATGTCAAAAGGGGAAGGTCCACTGAAGGGTGGCTGTCCCGTCAGCATCTCGTACAGCACGGCCCCGAGCGAATAGACATCGCAGGTCGTAGCATCGTGCGGAAGTTTCCCACTGGCCTGTTCAGGTGACATGTAGGCCGGCGTCCCCAAAATCTGACCTGTGGTGGTCAGGGCCTCCGAAGAGGCTTGCACCTTTGCTAAACCAAAATCGATCAAGAACGGATCGCCCTGGTCATCAATCAATATGTTCGACGGTTTCAGGTCGCGGTGGATCACTCCATCTCGGTGCGCCGCGGCAACGGCATCAGCGATCCTCGCCACGATTCTGACTGCCTCTCGCGGTGAGAACTTTCGCTCCTTCAGCCGCGTCGCGAGGTCACGACCATCGACGTAGCCCATCGTGAAGTAGACCAAGCCATGTGATTCGCCAACCTCGAAAATCGGGATGATGTTGGGATGCTTGACGGCGGCGGATGCCTCCGCCTCCGCACGGAATCGACGAAGCTCCTCTTCGCTCGCCATTTCCCCACTTCGCATGATCTTCAATGCGACCACGCGATTGAGGTTGATATGCAACGCCTTGAAAACGATTCCCATCCCGCCCCGGTCGATTTCACGAAGCAACGAGTATTCACCAAACGGAATAGGAAACTCTCGGTCCTTCAATCCGGCCAGAGACCAGAAAGTGCTTCCTGATGCGCCACGGCGGACACGTGTCCGAGCGTCCGGGCTGATCGCCACTTGCGTCATTGATGGGCGTATCTCACCAATCGCTTGCTGAAACAGCTTGTGGTTTTCTAAAAATTCACTGATCGAATCGGCATGGTCGGGGTGCTGCCTACGAAGCTCTTCCAAGTCGATCGCGTGCCCCTCTTGAATCGCGTCCAAACATTCGACCAACAGGTCCTGGAACGCATCGCTGTCTGATTCGCGTGTGGCCAACGGACCATTCGGCCGATTGCCGTTCTGATCAACGCTCATCGCGATGCCCCCGGCAAACGTCTCGAGCAGAAGGAAGTGCGAACCTTGGCGGCACACCATTCGAACGGATACGAATCTCGCGGCAATTGGATCATGACAAAAGGACCGTCATCCCTTGATTTCGAAGTGAATCGTTTCGCGTTCAAGACTTCAAACACTCAGTTCTTCCCAAACACGTTCAGGACACCCAATTCTCGAAGCCGAGACATGCCTTCATGGAGCAGGCCGGCGACGTCTCCTTCCGAAAGGTTCATTCGCTCGGCAACATCGCCCAAAGCCCGATCTTCCATGGAGTGCATTTCAATGGCTTGCCGCTGTTGTTCAGGGAGCCTTACGATTGCCAACAGCAGCTCCTGGACATTCCGGTTGTGCTCAAGCTGCTCTCCATCGGTAAAGAAGCTACCGTGCATCCATTCGTGAACACGCGAGGCTGATTCATCAAGCGTCGCGTCGAGGGTAGGCGATTCAGGATCGTCACTCGCCCTCATTCCCGATCGCCTCAGCAGTTCCGAAAGGTGATGCTGAAACGCATTCGTCAACCATGCGATTCGCTCCGACTCCGGCCTCTCTCGAATCGTCTCGCCTTCGGCCGTCGCCGCGAGGAGCGTTTCCTCAATGACACCCGACAAATCCAGATTGCCTTGCGTGTCAGGGCCGACCCGGGCTTTCCCCAGCAGTTCAAGATATCCGCGGCACTCATGCTGCCACTCAGATTCTCGTTCCATGATTGCAGCCTCGGCGTTTGCGTGACGACAGCAGGCGGTTCTTTTCCGCGAGTACGAACTCGGCCGCGTCTGATCCACATTGTATTGCAGGATGCATACGGCCGTCATCAGACTCTCGGCTGCTTCTCTTGCGGGCCCTGACCGGACGAGACAAAGAGTGTCTCGTCGATCCAAGCGTTGCGAAACTGTGCCGCTGAGTCTGCGTTGTCAGCGATTCTGCGAAAGTCCTTCAGTTGAGGGTACAGACGTTCGGCTTCCGAAGCTGAGACAGGGCAAACCTTCCCCCAGTGCGGCCTGGCGTCAAAGAGCTGGCCCATTACCTCACAGACGATTCCAGCGAACCGATTGAACCCGGCTCGGTCCTGGGGCCGAACGTAGGAAATGAAGCTGATCGCATAGGCCGAATCCGTCGCGTCGGCTGCCATCGAAATCAGCGTTTCGTCAGGTAAGACACGACGGATGCAAATCGGATAGGCGTGCGTATAACTTCCGACCGCTTCCGTCACGAGTTCCCACTTTCCAATGGCAAGCAGTCTTTCCTGTTGCTGCTGAGAAAACGCTGAGGGATCTCCGTCGAGACACTTTAGCAGCGATTCCGTGAACGCCATCGCCTCGGTCAAGTCGGACCGCGCGACGAACATTTCAATTTCGATATGGCGAAAGAGTTCATGCTCCATCACAAGAATCGATTCAGAC
>JBPCVD010000192.1:0-13150 GCA_051010815.1 Rubripirellula sp. | reverse complement strand
CCTTCGCGTATCTGCGAAAGGCCCAATTCAACCCATTTGTGTGGATTTTCCCCACTCCCGACCATCATTTCATGCCAACGATCAACCAACTCGTCCGCAAACGACGCAAGCTGAAGAAGAGCCAGAGCAAGTCGCCTGTGCTTGAGAAATGCCCTCAAAAGCAGGGTGTTTGCTTGCAAGTTCGGACGATGACGCCGAAAAAGCCGAACTCCGCGCTTCGAAAAATCTCGCGTGTTCGCCTTAGCAATGGCAAGGAAGTCACCGTTTACATTCCGGGTGAAGGTCACAACCTGCAAGAACACTCGATCGTTTTGGTGCGTGGCGGACGTGTCCGTGACCTGCCTGGCGTTCGCTATCAAGTGGTTCGCGGCTCTCGTGATGCACTGGGTGTTGAAGGTCGCAAGCAGTCTCGCAGCCGTTACGGCGCGAAGAAATAACCCCCCGAACCAAGCAATCCTGTAACCCTAGTCAAAGCGTAAGATGGGACGAATTACTGCCAGCCGTACTCAGCTCAAGGGCGATCCACGGTTCAACTCAATGCTCGCCGGAAAGTTCATCAATTGCTTGATGCTTGACGGCAAGAAGACCACTGCTCAGCGTGTCTTTTATGATGCGTTGGAAGAAATCGGTCGCCGAAACGAGACACCAGATCATTCGCCGATTGAGGTCTTCGAGGCTG
The DNA here is from genome assembly GCA_051010815.1 of Rubripirellula sp. Lineage (GTDB taxonomy): Bacteria > Planctomycetota > Planctomycetia > Pirellulales > Pirellulaceae > Rubripirellula. The sequence continues at coordinate 12,471 of JBPCVD010000192.1, read as the reverse complement.
CGATCGAGAATGTCAAGCCTTACATCGAGGTTCGCAGCAAGCGAGTCGGTGGTGCGAGTTACCAGGTACCGATGCAAGTCAACCGCGCTCGTCAGCAAAGCCTTGCTCTGCGTTGGCTCTTGGGAGCTGTTCGCGAGAAGAAAGGTCGCCCCATGCATCTGAAGCTGGCGGATGAGCTTTTGGCCGCCTACAAAAAAGAAGGTGTGGCTTACACCAGACGTGAAAACACGCACCGCATGGCCGATGCCAACAAAGCATTTGCCCACTTCGCTTGGTAAGGCGAGGGATTTTACGAATAAACGACCGCGATACGGCATTTGGCCGTGTCGCGGTTTTTTTTGCGCCACGCTAACCTTACTGACTCCAGCCACGTCGTTCTTGTGTCGTTCCAAACAGGACGGTGCGAAGCGACGGGTGTCCCGATCGCAGCTGCGATGTTGCGCGGCCCCGCGACCGCCGGGATGAGCATCCAGACGGCTCGAAACCTACCGGTTCGCCGCCCCCAATTTGACATCGAATCGTTTCCATGACTTTTGACATCTCCAAGCTTCGCAACATCGGCATCATCGCGCACATCGATGCCGGCAAGACGACTGTTACCGAGAGGATGTTGTTTCTGAGCGGTGCCAAACATCGCGTGGGGCGCGTCGACCATGGCACAACCGACACCGATGACGACCCCGAGGAGCAAGAACGCGGCATCACGATCTTCAGCGCGTGTGTGAAGTACGGATGGAAGGACTTCAACATCAACTTGCTGGACACGCCAGGACACGTTGATTTCACCGCCGAAGTCGAGCGTTGCCTCCGCGTCCTCGATGGTGCGGTCGTCGTCTTTTCGGCTCGAGAAGGCGTGGAAGCCCAGAGCGAGACGGTGTGGTGACAAGCCGATCGGTACGACGTCCCTCGAATCGTTTTCATCAACAAGATGGATCGTGAGGGAGCCGATTTCGAAACCGTCTTCAACGACATTGAACCTCGCCTGGGTGGAAAACCGGTCGCGATCGAAATTCCAGTCGGGCAGGGCCCCGCTCACGTTGCCAATCCGTTTCGCGGTGTGATCGACTTGGTCGAGATGAAGATGCTGGAGTTTGATCCTGAGACTGAGGGCAAAGAGGTCAAGGAAGCAGAGATCCCGGACGAGTTGGTCGATGAAGCAATGCTGTGGCGAGAACAATTGCTCGACCAGGTCTACGAAATCAGTGAAGAAGCCGCCAACCTTGCGTTGGAAGACAAAGAGGTTCCCGAATCATTGATCGTGCAAGCGTTGCGCCAGGGTTGTATCGATCGCAAATTCCAGCCCGTATTGTGTGGCTCAGCACTGCATGGGATTGGTGTACAGCCACTGATGACCGCCGTAGGCAACTTTCTTCCCAGTCCGCTCGATCGCCCGCCCGTCGAAGGTACCGATCCTAAGAAGCCCGAGAAAACGCTCCGAAGAAAACCCGAATCCAAAGAACCGTTCTGCGGATTGGTGTTCAAGATTCTTCCAGCCAAGACTGGCGATAACTACTGGATTCGCGTTTACAGCGGGCAGCTCAAGCAGAACTCGCGGGTGCAATGCCCTAACCGCGACAAGAAAGAGAACATCGCGCAGTTGTGGCAGATTCATGCCACCAAGAAAGATCGCGATGGTCAAATCGACGCCGTGGAAGCTGGAGACATTTGCTGTGTAATTGGCCCCCGGTTTGCGATCACGGGCGACACGGTCTGCGACACCAAGCAGTTGATCGAATTGCCGAGCATCAACTTCGCCGACACTGTCTTGTCGATGGCGATCGAACCAGAAAACACCGGCGACAAAAAGAAGCTGGAAGAAACGCTCGACATGCTGCGTCGACAAGATCCCACGTTTCGAGCGGTCGAAAACGAAGAGACGGGACAAACTCTGATCAGTGGCATGGGCGAATTGCACCTCGAAGTAATCCAGCACCGCCTGACGCGCGACTTTGGTTTGAACGTCAAGTTTTACAAGCCGCGGGTGAATTACCGGGAAACGATTGGCGCGACTTCAGAAGTCGTCGGACAGTGCAATCGTCAGATGGGCTCCACTCAAATGTTCGCTCGCTTGAGTGTCAGCGTGTCGCCGCTGGAAGACGTCTCCGCACCGGTATTGGTGTTCGATCGCATTCCACCAGAAACGGTCATCTCCAACGCGCTTCGCACGGCAGCCCTGGAGGAAATCCGTGAACGCGCCGCTGGTGGTGGGTTACTCGCGGGCTTTCCACTCTCAGGCGTCCGCATTGACGTCACCGACGCCGAGATGCACGAGGAAGGTAGCGACGAGGTCGCGTTTCGGATCGCAGCCGGCGATGCCTTTGATCGCGGGCTTCAAGAGGCCGGCCCCGTGCTTCTGGAACCCGTCATGACAGTAGCAGTGACGACTCCCGAAGACTACATGGGCGAGCTCGTCGGAGACTTACAGCAGCGGCGCGCGATCATCGCGGCCACTGAAACAAGGGGGGCGATGACAGTGATCACCGCGCACGCTCCGCTGAAGGAATTGTTTGGTTATTCCGGGGCCGTACGCAGTCTAAGCCAGGGACGCGCAGCGGGCAGCATGGAACCCCTCAGCTATCAGGCTGCGCCCAAGGAAGACGCTGACAGCTTCCTGTTCTAGTCCTCGAATCGGCTCTCCTGATTCGAACAGCCGGGGTCAATGGACTCCGCCGTCGCGCTCAGAAGAGGTTGCCAAACCGAGGCGGCACGCGTTCTAGCGATGTCGTGCACATTCGGCACAATCGTCATGATTGTTGCGGTCTCTGCAAACGTCGTGACACTGCGACTCAAAAGATGCGATCGACGACGACGCGAAGAGGGATGGTGAGCTAACTCTTCTATGGTTCGCAACTCATTGCGGGCTCGCGCCGTCATCGCACGATGATTGGCGTCGAAAGGAGCAACCTAAAGTCTGTTTCTGTTTACCGTTTGTTTCTGTCAAGGCGATTGGTCATGCAACGCATCGATTCGCTTCAATGCAATCATGGACGCCGCGGATTCTCTCTGATTGAACCCGCCGTGGTCGCTTTGATTGCCGCACTTGCGGCCATCGGCGTTCCGCAGCTAATGGAACGGTCCGAACGTGCCAAGGCGACGGAAGCCTTTAAATACCTGGAGGCGGTTCATTCCGCCCAGGAGCGATTCTTAGCGGAACATCAACGCTTCGCGTTGGACTTGGATCGCCTGGATCTCGATCGCTTGTCACCCGCATACTTCGACGTCGGATTGATTCGGCCGTCAGGGAACGTCAGACAACTGGATCAACAAGGTCAAGGTGATACTTGGTCCCTCGTACTGACACGTTCGGGCGGCGTGTGCAGTCGCTACGGTAAATACACAGTGTCGTTCACCAATCGTGGGTACGACGCGGTGCACAGCAATATCGATCCCGCACTCCGTCCGCGGGTCGACGACTGAACGACTAATCCTTTGCGGTTCAGATCTGTCCTCGGGGCGAACCGCCAGCGAGTCGGCGCAGCAGTCTGGCCAACAATCAGTACACTTCCAACATCTACACAGTGGAATCTGTGTTGCTTTCTCGATGGAAGGGCTGAACCAGATTCAGTTTTCTTCGCGCTCCGGCATGCCTCCCAGCGACGCGGTTCAGTCGTGCCACCGCCAGGGACCAATGTGACCCAACGGGGTTCGATGGAATTTTTGCGATCTTCGGATTGCTGTTCATTGATGCGGACATGAGAGAAATGATTCGGCGTGGTGAATCCATCAAGGCAATGAAATCGGCCGCCCTCGCAAATGGTTCGAAACCGTTGAAGACACGTGGGCTGGACCAGGTTTCCGCCGGCGATAAGTCGCTGAGCGATGCCTGCTGGCACCTGGGCTGTGGATGCGAAACTCGCAGAGCGATGCCACGAAAACGGAATCAATCTGCAGTTGTCAGCTCGAACCCAGACTCCAATCGCTCTCTGAGGGTCTGGGACAAAAACCAGGACTCGCTTGCAAATCGCGGGCTTTCGCGGTGATCTGGGCGTAAAAACTGAAATTCCAAGCTTTTCTCGAGTCTTCTGCGGGCTCCAGTGCTGCTTCCCGCGGTTGCTATTACGCCCCACTTTGCGTCGTATCGACTTGGTAAACTAGGGCAAGAAAAGGAGTTGCTCCATTTTTGCCCCTTTCCTACTATTCCCATGCTGTGAACCAGAGGGCGAATAGTCCTCCCCGTTTACGCCAACCTCCCCAAAAAGCTTCATCGAATCAAACCTACCCGGGATTTCACTATGGACAGGCGTCTGAATCGACTTCCAACTTTCAATGCGTCTGGGAGTCCAGGGGAGAGTCTCGGCGGTCCGCGAAAAAGCATCAGCTCCCGCGCTCTCATTTTGGGTTGCTGCTCGGCATTGATTCTGGTCTCGCTCTCTCCGCAGCCGGTTCAGGCCCAAGAAGTGGCCATTGCCGCTCAGGCGCCGATCGAGCTAGCCAAACCATCGGATCGCGATCGCCTTGTCGCGAAGCTGATCGCCAGACTGATGCCCAAGAACCACATTTCTGCATCCGGTCTCGATGATACGATCAGCGAGCGGGCGTTGGACTTGTTTACCAACTCACTGGACCCATTGAAGCTCTACTTCTACCAGAGTGACATTGACGAGTTCGACAAGAACTCAGCGGACATTGATGACATGGTCAGCAAAGGCGATCTGTCTTTGGCTTACAAAATTTTTGGCCGCTTCATTCAGCGGGTCGAAGAAAGAGTCTCAACCGCTCAAGAACTGCTTGATGGCGACTTTGACTTCTCGAAAGATGAGAACATTGTCATCGATCCAAAATCAGCGACCTACGCGAACAATCCTGACGAGGCACGTGACCGCTGGCGTCGTCAGATCAAGTACGCGTTGCTTGATCTGAAGGACGAAGGGAAAGAAGGAGACGAAGCAGTCGAACAACTTCGTCGTCGGTATGGTCGTTACGCCCGTCGTTGGCGACAGACGGACAGCGACGATCTGCTGGAGATGTACCTGACCGCCGTCACAACCGGTTATGACCCGCACTCGACGTACATGTCACCGGGCACGCTTTACGATTTCCAGATTCAGATGAGTCTGAACTTGGACGGCATCGGAGCCCAACTTCGCGAGAAGGACGGCAACACCATTGTCACCCGAGTGATTCCTGGCGGTGCCGCAGCTAAGCATGGCAAGCTCAAAACTGACGACGCGATCGTAAGCGTTGGCCAAGGCGACTCCGGCGAAATGGTTGACATCGTTGAGATGCCACTCACAGATGTGGTTGACTTGATTCGCGGGAAAGCCGGCACGACCGTCCGCTTGGGTGTGAAACCTGGTGCGGTTGGTAACGTCGAAGAGTTCAAAATCACTCGTGCCCGAATCGAATTGGAAGAGTCGGCTGCACGCGGCGAGATCATCGACCATGCCTCGCCCGACGGCAACGGCACACTGAAGATTGGCTACATCAACCTGCCAAGTTTCTACTTGGATATGGAATCCGCACGGCAAGACAAGCAAAACTTTCGCAGCAGCACGCGTGACGTCCGTCGAATCATCGACGACTTCAAAGGGAAAGACATCGATGGAATCGTGCTTGACCTCAGCAAGAACGGCGGCGGTAGTTTGACCGAGGCGATCAATCTCACTGGTCTGTTCATCGACCGTGGTCCAGTTGTTCAAGTCAAGAATTCGGACGGTTCCGTTCAGCAGTACGCGGATGAAGAAGGTGGCACCGCTTGGAATGGACCGCTGGTCGTTTTGACCAGCAAGTTCAGCGCGAGTGCGAGTGAAATTTTTGCCGGTGCAATCCAAGATTACCGTCGTGGAATCGTCGTCGGCGACCCTGCGACACACGGCAAAGGCACCGTCCAGACGCTGATGAACTTGGGACAGCAGCTTTTCCGCAACAACCGTGAGAACTACGGTGCGTTGAAGGTCACATTGCAGCAGTTCTATCTACCCGATGGTCAAAGCACACAACGTAAAGGTGTTCTCGCCGATATTGTGTTGCCAAGCATCACCTCGAAGATGGACATCGGTGAAGGCGATCTGAAGTTCGCACTCGAGCATGACACGGTAAAAGCCGCCCGTCATAGCCTGTACAACATGGTACCGGCCGACCTGATGGGCCAGATTCGTCAGAGCTCTGCAACTCGTGTGGCGGAAGACGAAGAATTCACGGACCTGCTGCGTCGCATCGAATCCTATGTCAGTCAGAAGGAGCAGAACACCGTCTCGCTTGAAGAGAATGCGTTCATGGCCCGTCGCAAAGAGCTCGACTCTCAAAAAGAAGAAGAGGACGAGCACATGGATCAACAAGTCGAGAATGAAGTGATCTATCGCGACAACTTCTACAATCGTGAAGTGATCAACATCGCCTCGGACTACATCGAAGGCCTTCGCAAGCAAAACCTTGCCAAGGCTGACTGAGCGAAGTCCATTACTGTCGAAACTCGAAGCCCCGAGTATCCAGCAACTTGCTGGGACTTGGGGTTTTTTCTTGCGCTCAGAGTTCCGCCACTTAGTGGGTTAGGCGATGGCAATGAATGTGCCGCGCCCACAACTCCCCGAGACTGACATCGGCGAACAACTCGATCCCAGCGATCGGACACTCAAGTCGCATCTCGGGTCACAAACCAACGCGTGGGAGAGATCAATTGGGAAGGATAAGCTTCCGGGTCACACTGGTCCGAGCAAACATTCGCGAGTGCATCACGTTTTCCTGCACCAGATACAAGAAACCAGATCTGGTCCGCTGAGTTGATTGCTGGCGCGGTCAACGTGTATCGAAACCCGTCGAACTTCTCGACCCAGTTTTCAACGAACCATCGCTCTCGTTCTTTCAACGCCTTCGTTCCGGGAAACAAAGACGCGGTGTGAGCATCGTCGCCCATCCCCAACAACGCCAGGTCCCAGTGGGGAAATTGCGCGTCGCCAAAAACATTCCGCAGCGTCGCTTCATACGCGGCAGCTGCCGTGGCGGGGGAATCAACATTCACTGGTACAGCGTGGATATTTTCTTTCGGAACGGGCACTCGATCGAGCAAAGCCTCATGGACCATTTTCGTGTTGCTGTCCGCATGATCATGAGGCACGTTGCGTTCATCGCCCCAAAACCAATGCGTCTTATCCCAAGGAAGGTCACGTTCGGCGATCAACTCATAAATACGTTTCGGAGTTGAGCCACCCGAAAGCGAAACGGAAAAGCTGCCCTTGGCGCTGATGCAATTTTGCGCCAACTGGACGAACGCTTCTGCAGCAGCCTCCTGCATCTCCGGCAAGGCATCGTAGGGTGTCACGTCTCGGAGAGAGTCATTCATTCAAAGGATTCCTGGTTACCTGGAAAATCGCCGTCCTGGATGGCCTCTCGATAGGCGTTGGCGGCATCGTGGATTGTTTGACGCACATCGGAAAACTGACGCACGAACTTCGGCATGTAGCCGGAATTGAAGCCGATCATGTCGTGAGTCACCAACACCTGTCCTGTCACGTGAGGTCCAGCTCCGATGCCGATCGTCGGGACAGAAACAGCTTCCGTGATTGCCCTGCCAATTTCTGTGGGCACACACTCGACCAAGACCGCGAAGGCACCGGCCCGTTCAGCCGCTTTCGCATCGGCAACGAGCGTCTCCTGATCACGCTGAACGCGATAACCTCCGTCGACGTGCACGTTTTGCGGCCGGAGCCCGACGTGGGCCATCACGGGAATCCCAGCGGTCACAATCGCCTCGATGCGACGCGTCTGCTCCGCTCCGCCCTCCAACTTGACCGCATGGCAATTCGACTCTTTCAGAACACGCGAGCTCGCCTCGACGCTCCGCGTGATTTCCAATTGGCCCTCAGGAAAGGGTAAATCGACCACCACCATGGCCCGCTTGGCTGCCCGACCCACGAGCTTGGCGTGATAGAGCATTTCGTCCATCGTGACCGGCAGCGTCGTCTCATGCCCTTGGACGACCATTGCCAGCGAGTCCCCAACCAGCAACACATCGATTCCCGCCTCATCGAGGACCTCTGCCGTGGGGTAGTCATAGGCCGTTAGCATCGAAATCGCCCCCCCTTCGTCACGGATTCGCTGCAAGCTTCGAGTGCTGACCCGTCTCGGGGGTCTTGGGGATGGCGGGCGGGAAGCGTTCGATTCGGCCATGGGGAGTCCGGCAGAGCTGATGCGGCAACAAAAAAGTCGTTTTGAGTCGAATTGGTCCGAGGTACAATCCTTCAACCTAACCGTCCTATGACACGCGTCTACCCGCCTGCGGTTCGGATGCGTTCCTCGATTCGAGCCTTCAGATGTTGAAACGTAAATACGGGTACCTTCCATTCGGCGTCAGCCTTTTTTTCGCCCTTGCGATTCCTATTGAATCGGCAGATGCGGTCGATCCACCGACCGGTGCACCCACTGCCAATCAAAACATGGTGACCGAGTTCAAAGGCACGCTAAAAGGACTTCAGAAAGGCATGGTTGTGATCCAACGGGAAGATGGAACGGAGGTAATGGTTCAACCGCCCGATGACCTCTCTGCCTTTCAATTTGTGGCCACTGCGAAACCAGCCTTCTTGCAGCGTGGCATGATGGTCCGATTCAACGGAACGTTTAATCAAGCCGGAGTTCCAATGGCCCCGGTTGCTCGCCTCGAAATTTTCCAGCCGATCAGCGGCAAAGTCGCAGGACACAATCGCGAGCAATTCGTGCCGGGAGTCCATGCCGATCGCAAGGATCGTGGCAAGCCGCCCAAAGCGATTGCCAATTACACCGTGGTCGGACAGTTGATGGGATGGGATGCCTCCGGCGGGTTCATGGTTCGGGCCGGGCAAAGGTCCGTGCGAGCACAATTGACGCAAACCGCCGCACTCGAGATTCGCTTCAACAATCTCAATCTGGCGAAAGAAGGTGACTCAGTCTCGGTCGCAGGGTTCTATCAGCCGCCTGATGAAACCAAAGTGAAAGGCGATCGCGTCACGATCACCACCGACCGGATCTTCGGTGAACCGGTGGAGCCTACCAAACGCGTGTCGCGCCGACGCCGACGCGGTGATGAGGACGAGGCCGGAGACGGAGAGAAAAAGAGAGACGACGAAGCCGCCGCGAACGCTGAAAACCAAGAAGGTGAGGCCAGCGCCGAGGATGCTCAGGGTGAGAAAGCGAACGGAGAAGCCGTAGAACAAGCAATCCGAGGCTGATCAACTCCGACAGTCAATTGGCTCGTTAGCCTGAACAGGGAAGGGTGGTCATTGCAAGCGACGTTCTCGCGTGACGTTGCACCACTACTTGCCCCGAGCCCTTATTAGTATCAGACCGCTGTTTGCGGCCCGATCGAGCTACGTCGCCACCGGAAGTGGGGCATGCGAAGGCGGATGCCGGTATCAAATGCCCATTCTCAGGGGCGAGAAGATCCTTTTTTCACCCGATTCCATGAGGACTTGCTCAATCCATCTGGGCGAAACAGATCCTGGACACGTAGCATATAGCACCGACTTGGCCTCCGTTTATCCTTCCCTGCCGCCAAGTCCCATCGCGACTCATCTCGTCGCGTTTGTGAACCCAAGTCACAAAACCAACCCTTCCTTCTGAAGAGAATCTTCGCGTCATGAAATTCCGACTATCGCTCACGCTGTTGATGTGCTGTGCCATTGGTGCGTGGACCCTGAAGTCAATTCCGGCCTCTGCCGAGGATCTCGGCATTGGATCTCAGGCACCGCCGCTGGACGTCGAGCACTGGGTGCAAGATGGCAATGGCTTCTTTCGACCCGTGGAAGATTTCGAAGAAGGAAAAGTCTACGTCGTCGAATTCTGGGCGACGTGGTGCGGACCATGCATCGCGAGCATGCCGCATCTTGCCGAACTGCAAGAAAAGTACCGAGGACGGGATGTGCAGATCATCAGCATTTCAGATGAGTCGCTTGATGAAGTGAAGGATCTGCTTGCCAAAGACAACGAGCAAGTGGGCAAGACGTTTGCAGAGGTCACGGCCGCATACTCGCTGACGACGGACCCCGATCGTTCGGTTTACAAAGACTACATGGATGCATCGAACCAACAGGGAATCCCAACTTCCTTCATCGTTGGCAAGAATGGCCTGATTGAATGGATCGGACATCCAATGGAAATGGATGAACCCTTGGAGATGGTCGTCAATGACAGTTGGGACCGCGAGAAATTTAAAGAAGAACTGAAAGCGAAAGAAGAGTTCCAAAAGAACATGGAACGAATTTCGATGTTGGCGGGTGCTGGCAAATTTGCCGATGCGGTGAAGTTCGCCGAGTCTCAAGCCGAGGCCGCTGCCACCGATTCGATCCGCGACGAATGGACGGCGATTCGACACAGCCTCAAGCTGTCCGGAAACATGCTGGATGACGAATCGATTGCATTTTTCAGAACGCGTCTCACCACGTTGAAAGGCGATCCTTATTCGATCGCGAGATTTGGCTATTCACTTTACGGACAGTCACAGCAAGGTGCCGATATCACACCTTTGGCAGGCGACGTTGTCGCAGCGATCGAAGGTGAAATGGAGGGTGCCGAGGATCAGCTCAAACCTCTGATGCTCAACACCATCGCAATGTTGGCTAACGAGACCGGTGACGTCGCCAAGGCAATCGAAGCACAAGAAGCTGCAGTGGAAGCAGCTCCCAACGATCGTCAGAAGCAACGGCTGATGCCGTTCCTTGAGGAGTTGAAGGAAAAGGCTTCGGAAGAGGACGCTGAAAAGTAGTCCAAAACATTCCTGCGGCCGCCTCTCGAATTACTCGGGAGGCGTGTCGCAAGCAAAATCGAATCGGCGCCAACATGACGTGGCTGCCGCGATTCCTATGATTGCGAGTCCCCAGGTCGAAGCGATCGCCCCGACGACGAATACCGTGGCGACATACGACTCGGGTAGGTACCAACGACAAACGGTTGCCCAAGCGACGAGCATCCCCAGGGCCAACGCGATCACGCTTCCCTTTCCCAAGAACGTCAACTTGGCGCGAATCATCATCGCGACACCCTCGCTCCGCTCGTGGTGAGGGTATGCCAGAAACAGCGCGTTTTCACCTGCGAACGTCAACACCGCCAGTGCCGCAAGCATTCCGGTCCACAATGTGAATTGGCCCCATCCTGGTTGCGTTACCGCTGCGGCGATCGCGATGGTGATCCATTGAAAGCTCCAGGTGATCAGGATCGGAAGCGCCAACTGCCCGACGACCATCGAAAAAGGGTTGATGGGCAACGACCGCAGCAACAGCATCCTTTTAAGGTCCCTGCGAAAGTCGATTCGCAAGGCCGGCGGAGCCAACAACATCGTGCAAAGTGCGATGCCACCAACGACGTAGAACCATTGTTCGGTGACTTGTCCGGTGACGAGAGGCGAGAGGCACAGTAGGCACGGCACGAGGAAGCTGAACACAATCGTAGCCCCGTACCGCCGCACGCTGACCGCCTGCCGCGCCACGAGGGTCATCACGTCGTTGGTCGCGGCTGGCGACACTCGCTGGAGGAAGTTCAGAGCTCGCTTCCCCGCTTCTCCCGTGTAGGCCTGGGCATGCGATTCGCGAGTTTCGAAGTCTCCCGCTGCTAGCCGCACCTGCTCGCTCCGGTGTTGCTGTCGCGAACTCCACTGATCCGTGCGAACCAGCAAGAGAATTGAAAGTGGCAGAACACACGCGGTGGCCAAAACCTGCGATAGCGTGATCCACTGATATTGATCGGTCACGGTTAGATGCGCAGCTGGAATCCAGGGGACAGCAAGCCATTGAATCATCGGAGACGAGGCGACATCCCCCAGGGCGCGGAAACCATTGAGCACGTAAAGCCAGGTTTGCGATCCAACTGGCGTGATCGCCATGATGCGAGCGAGCACCTGAAAACCAATCGCCAAGGCGATGCCGGTCACCGCAAATCGAAACAGACGCCGGTGACGCGTGCTCATCCCCGCGATCATCCGAGCGACGATGAGGCGTGTGATCTCCAACAGAATCAGTGAGGTAAACATGCCAACCACGAGCATCTCAAAGTGACTCACATCACGAATCAGGACGACCGCGAGCAGTCCCGTCTTGAGTGCTGCCGGTACAACCATGCTGCCCACATGGTAAATCGCAAGGGACGAGCGACAGATCGGTGCACCACCCAGCCACAACGTTTCGGCTGGTGTGAGCTCCAGATCAATGATCGATTTGGACCAACCGCAACGAACGCCGTGATAGACCGCGTAGATCACCATCCCGCCCGACAGCCACAGTCGCAAACGCTCCGGATCAGCTGCCTCTCGAGCCGAGAGGATGAAGATACCATTGAGCAAGTACAGGGCGAAGAACGCGACGGCCAAGGTTGTGGCAATGATGCGTCGCGGAGACCGAATGCGTCGCAGCGTGCGTTCAATTCGAAAGCGAGCCCTGGTCAACGTCAAACGCGACAACACCCAGTGCGTCTCGAACGAGTCCCACGTTCGTGGCAACGAAACCGCATCCGAGCCATGCTTCACGAAACTGCCCCACTGAGATAATCGGCAATCGAGATCGCGACCGTTGC
>JBPCVD010000191.1:0-11233 GCA_051010815.1 Rubripirellula sp. | reverse complement strand
AACAAGGGATTACTACGTCGGGGCTGCTGGGAGGATTCGTCGTGGGATGACGTAAACATTCGCGAACATCAAGATAGCTGCGTTGTCCTGTATTTGACAAAACGACTTTTCATCCAACTCGTGGAGGAGACACACTTCTCAGCAGCTTCTCGACGAGATTTCACCCGATCAGTAATGGCGTCATCGGTGCCACAACGGAGTTTCGCCCAGGCCGTCCCAACTCGCGGAAGTTGGACCAACCGCCAGTTCGAGACGAACGGCGTTCGGCGCGGAGGTGTTTCACACCGAAGTCAGAAAGCAATAGGTAAGCAACGATCAGTACACTTTCCATCCATACCCGTTTAAAGCGATTATGCGGAAAGCTACGTGCACACGCGATGGCGTCGACGTAGAGGGCAAAGAGCGGTGAGTCTCGCTATGAATTAAGATTTCAAATCGTCGCGTTGATGGCAGTCTCGTATCCGATCTTCAGTCAACTGCTTCTAACTTGAGATCGCTTTCTGCTTCGATCGAGAATCTCGGTGGAGATAAAACCAGGGGATTGGCGTTCGTTGCCAGAAACATTTCAATAGCAGTGTCATGCGACGTTCCGCAGTGGCGCGCAGTCCGACTTTGATTTCATTCGGCTAGGTCTCGCCGCTTTCGACGGCTTACGTTTTCAAACCGCCGTGCGATTGAGGTTGGTGCATAAAAAAATGGCCACTTGCTTGATTTGCAAGTGACCATTGAGATGGAGGCGGCGGGAATTGAACCCGCGTCCCGCGATGCATCCACGATGACGTCTACGTGTGTAGTTCAGCTATTTAGGCTTCCGAGGAAACCGATTCGCTTACCACGACGCTGCTCAACAGGCTCCGTGGCTCGCTAACGCGAAACATTTTTTGACTCACCGCGTCTCGAGTAGGACGGCGAGCGATCCAGAATTGTGACGGACAGTCGGGCGACTCTGGCGATCCCCCTCAGTCCGAGCTACCTTTAATTAGGCGGCCAGTGCGAGACTTTCATCTGCAACTAAAAATTTTGATCAGCTTTTTACGTGGCCAACTGATCAACCACGACACGCAATCATTGCTTCTTGACATCCGGTCGAATCCAGATCACCCCCTGAGGTTGTCAGGCTCGATCTGAACGGCCCAGAAGGAGAAAACTCCTCAATCCGGGCCGAGCAATGGACCACGGCAAGGCCGTAGTCTCTAAGATCACTATCGGCACAAACGCCGAAAAAGTCAACTCGGCTGCCTGCTGCCTTCCTGATTGGTGATCAAAATCGAACGCGACTCATTTGCGACCACACGCAAATTTGACGCTGAGACCGAAAACGGAGACCATCAGGACGTCTCGCTCTCGTCTTCCACGACAGGTTTGCCTGCCATGCTTCTTCCGGTCAAATGCCGAACCCCAGTGGGAACCTCTTTCCGAATTCCTCCTACTGGGCGACACGCCTTCACGATGATCGAGGTTTGCGCCGTGTTGGTGCTGATCACAATCATGATTTGGCTGTTGCTACCCGCCGTACAGTCGGCTCGCGAAATGGCTCGCCGCACCAGTTGCGCCAACAACCTGATGCAGGTCGGGTTGGGTGTCCGAGCGTACCAAAGTAGTTTCGGTCACTTCCCCGTTCAGATGCATGGGACCGATGGCAGCATGCGGGCCGGACTCGACAATGATCGCCGACTCAGCTTTTTAGTTGGCGTGTTGCCGTATGTGGCTCAGCCGGAGCTCTTTGAAATGATGAGCCAACCTCTCGATCGGTCGACGTACCGCGGTTATGACGACGGGATGGAGATGTATTACGAAGGTGAGATGGACGGCGATGACCTGTACCTGAGTCAGGAAGAGCTTGTTGAGTACGAACAGGAAATGTCGGGCGACGTTGTCTACGACTCGATGACAGCGGACTCGATGACAGCGGACTCGATGACAGCGAGCGACGACATGGGTGGGCTCGACGTCGAAGGTGGCGAAGAAAATATCGCGGGAGCGAACCTCAAGGTATGGCCAAGCAATGGTCCCGAGCCATTCCAACGAGATTACTATCCCTTCAATACTGAGCCCGCAGTTTATCGGTGTCCGAGTGACCCCGGCGTCGGACGGCCGTCGATGGGGCGAACCAATTACGTCGCCTGTTTGGGAGACGGATTGCTTGCCTCCGACACGGGGCCTTTCAAGGAAATCGGTGGAGTGTTCGTGCTCGACGCCGAGCTGGCAAAGCAGACTCGCGCCGCCATGCGAGGTGCCTTCGTGCCACGTGTCCTCACCAGCGATTCCGATATCAAGGACGGCATTTCGCACACGATCTTGTTGGGGGAAATCGCAACCGACTTGGGGGACCAAGACATTCGGACGACGCCCATCCCTGGCCCTGGTGCTCCGGTGTTGCGTGACAATCCGAATTGGATTCGATCGCAAACCGAGGGTGACTTTGGTTCGGCCGATTACATCGATCCTGAACGTCCCTTGTTTTGGGACTTGGGCGGAATGAGTTCGAAGTTGTCACTGAACATAGGGCAGCGCCGAGGTTTTCGATGGGCAGATGGGGCGCCGCTTTACACTGGATTCAACACGATCTTGCCTCCCAATCGCGAGATTGTGATGTACGAGGATCGCGACGACTGTTGGGGTGTCTTGGGGAGCAGTAGTCGTCATCAAGGTGGTGCCAATGTCGCGATGGTCGACGCTTCGGTGCGTTTCGTTACCGACAGCATTGACGCAGGAGACTCAAATCAGCCGAGCGTCTATGACGGCAGTGTGAATCCTCCGGAAAGCCAAAGTCCCTACGGTGTTTGGGGCGCCCTTGGAACCCGTGACAGCGGCGAACTTGGCCCTCAACAGATTGAGCCTTGGGAGTAGCCGTAGCGACGATCCTGCTGGCGAATTCAGCGGGCGAATCGCCAAGTTGCATTTCGTGATCGTGGTCAATGACACGTTCTTGAATCACGGGTTGATTTGCTACACTGCGGCCGATCGACGTTGTCGGACTGCGAGCCGGTATGTGGAATGGTTTTACGGTGGCGATGTTGCCGCGTGAACTCGGGCGTTCGGTACCGAACGATGCGGTTTGCATGAGCTTTCCGCAGCTGCCAATCGTGGTGCGACGTTGCGATTGAAACATCGTTTTCGGCGTAGCTAGGAAAGTTGCGTCCTCTAACCTCCTACTCTTCGAGCCACGACGGCAACATTGCATGAGCCACGGCGCATCATCGCGTGACGGGAATCAGTTCGGAACGTTTGGCGGTGTCTTCACCCCCTGCGTGCTGACGATTCTTGGCGTCATCATGTTCTTGCGATTTGGCTACGTGGTCGGTGAGGCGGGAGTCCTGGCGGCGCTTGCGATCGTTTTTGCAAGCAAAGTCATCACGGTGCTGACGACACTTTCTCTCTCGGCGATCGCAACGAACACGCGTGTCGAGGGAGGCGGTGCTTATTTTCTGATCAGCCGCAGTTTGGGACCCGAATTCGGTGGCGCGATTGGCGTGCTGTTCTTTGCGGCCCAGGCGCTATCGGTTGCGATGTACGTGATCGGTTTCACTGACGCGTTGGTGACTTTTCTTCCCGCGGGTGTGCCTCACCTGTTGGTAGCGACGATCACGAACGTCGCGGTCTTTGCCTGCGTTGTCATTGGCGCGGGTTGGACGTTGAGGATTCAGTTCTGCATTTTGGCGACCGTTTTCGTTTCGCTGCTATCGTTCTATCTCGGTGCGTGGCAATCGTTCGATGCGCAGTTGTTGGATGCGAATTTGGTGCCCGCGTTCTCGGCGGACGAATCGTTTTGGACGATGTTCGCGCTCTTCTTCCCGGCGGTGACGGGAATCATGGCCGGCGCGAACATGTCGGGGGACTTGCGAGATCCAGCGCGGTCGATTCCGCGGGGCACGCTTGCCGCCATCTTTGTCACGGCGGTCGTGTACGCCACACAAGCCATTTTTCTCGGCGGCTCGCGACCCCGAGAAGAGTTGATCTCCGACCCCATGATCATGTCGAGTATCGCCCAGTTGCCGATCTTGATTGCTGCCGGCGTCTTTTCCGCGACGATCTCATCCGCACTCGGCAGCATGATGGGGGCGCCACGAATCTTGCAGTCGCTTGCGCGCGATCGATTGTTTCCGCGGCTCGAACCATTGGGCGCTAAGTCGGGAAAGAACTCAGAACCGCGTCGCGCGATATTTGTCACGTTTCTCATCTCGCAAGCCGGCGTCCTGCTCGCCGATCTCGATACGATCGCTCCCCTGATCACGATGGCGTTCCTGGTCACCTACGGGCTGTTGAACCTGGCCACATTCTACGAGGCGATCACAAAGAACCCGAGTTATCGACCCCAATTCAAGTTCTGTCACTGGACGACATCTTTCACGGGCGCCGTGGGATGCGGAGCCGTGATGTTGTTGATCGATTGGCGTTGGGCTTTGGTCGCGACGGGATTCGTCGCCTCACTTCATTGGTACCTGTCGCAGATCGACACGACGCCGGACTGGGGCGACCTGCAAAGTGGACTGTTGTTCGAGCGGACGCGACGGAATCTGATGAAGCTGGAAGGGGAACTTTATCATCCAAAGAATTGGCGTCCTTTCGTTTTGGCGTTGAGTGGCCAAGGTTTCAGCCGTCCCCATTTGGTTGTGTTTGGAAGTTGGTTGTCCGCGGACACAGGCGTCCTGACGTTGGGGCAAGTCATACCCGGGGATTTGAATGACCGGCTAGAGCGAAGGTCATCGCAGGAAACCATCTTGCGTACGCTGATTCGAGAGCGTCAGCTGGATGCTTTTCCGGCGGTCGTCGTTGCTGCTGATTATGTCACGGGCGTCGAGGCGCTCGTGCAGTGCCAGGGCTTGGGGAGCTTGCGTCCCAACGTGGTGTTGTTGGGTTGTCCGTTGACCATGGAACGGATGCGAGTTTTCGGTAACCTGCTTCGCAACCTGCAATCGATGGGACGGAGTGTCGTCGTGCTGCGCCGAACGGATGAGGCGGAAGACGATTGGGATGCTCCCAAGGGATCGATTGATGTTTGGTGGCGGGGACGCGCCAATGGCGAATTGATGGTCTTGCTGGCGCACCTTGTTCTGAATCATCCGCTGTGGCAAGGGCGACGGTTGCGACTGTTACGCGTTGTCGACAACGAGGCGGGCATCGAAGAAGTACGGACACATCTTGATCACCTGTTGAAAGAGGCCCGTATCAAAGCCACCACGAAGGTGGTCGTTTCGAACGATCCTGCGTCGGCGATTCAAACGACCAGTCGCGACGCGGCCTTTGTCTTCCTCGGCATCCAGCCGCCTGAGGCGGGACGGGAAGACGAGTTTTTTGATCGACTTGAATTGTTGTGCGGCGCGCTACAGCGTGTTGCTTTGGTGCAGAGTGCGGGCGGCGTTCGCCTGGAGTCTTAAGGAGAAGAATGGCTGCGAGCAATTGTTCGTTGCCAAAATGTAATGCCAAATCAGACGAGAGTTGTATCGCCGGGACCGCGTGAAGACGTGGTCAAGGCGGAGGATGGAAGCGAGTTACAAGTTCCGCAGGGATGGTCGCTGCTGCCGCCCGGGGATGCGGGCTGGACACGAAGAGTCAAAGCGGCCGGTCCGACCTGGACGGTCAAGCAAAAGAAAGGCAGACGCACGTTTTCGCTCGGCGTTTGGGCGCCGGCCGAAAGCATTGAATCGGCCAAGTCGCAGTTGGACGCGGAACGCTCGACCGAAGCCTATGCGAAGCGACGCAAGAGTGACGCCGACCGTCGCGAGAAGAAACAGGCGGCCTACGTCGAAGATTTTTACGGCGCGGTCGTGTCCTTTCTCGATTTTGCTCCCTGTCATCGGGAGTTGGAGGGCAAGGTCGCCGATGCCGTCACGACCCATGCGACACCGGTCGGCAGTGGAACCGTTGCTCGAACGGAACGAATCCCGATTGAACGCCGCGCGGAATCGGCGGTCATCGCTTGGTTGCGTCATCAGACCACGGCGTACGATCACATGAAGATCCCACGTGTGAAAGGCAAACGGCGAGAGGTCCGACGAATGCTGGCGGCCGAATCAAGGAAGCTTCTGGAGGGATATCGAAAAGGCGACATCGCGGCCGAAGCTTGCCCCCTGCGACAAGCACTCCGTGAGTGATCGCCCTACCTTCATCGAGGCGAGGAGTCTTGGCGTGGCAGTGAACCGGCACGCCGCATCGATTCGACGTGATACTCGAACCAGAGCGGCCGCATTCGGTCGATCATTTCGGTGCGTTTATGAGCGAGTCCCTCGAGTTCGATGTACGTGTGGTCGATTCCCAGTTGTTGCAGGTGTTGATGGAAATCACGGACTGTCTTGATATGACCTCCGTCCTTCGTTCCGCACGCGATTTGGATTCGCAGATTTCGCTTGATCTCTTTGGCGTTCTGCTCGCACAAGTGGTAGACGTCATCGGCTTCCCAGTTTGCTCGTTGATCGCCGAGTAGCAGTGACGATCGTTCCGCCTCTGGAGTCTCATCGAAGATCTCCAGCAAGTGAGGAACGTTTCCTGCCTGGCAGAAAAGTGAGCAAAAGAGATCGGGATACTTGACCGCCAGTCGTGTGGATCCTCGCCCACCCATCGAGAAGCCTTCGATGCATCGACCCGTGCGATCCGCGATCGTTCGATAAGTGCGATCAACGAAGGGCATGAACTCGTCGATGAAGATTGACTCAATCGGGAATTTGCCATCCGCACTGTTCTTGTAGAACGTGCTATGTCCGCCGTTTGGCAGAACCATGATGAGCGGGGGGACTTTCCCAGCGACAATCTGCTCATCCAACAATCGGATGGAGTCGACCGACGTGAATTCGTTGCCTCCGTTGCCGTGCAAGTTGTAAATAACCGGGAATCTTCGCTCGGGTTCGGTCTGGTACTGTGGCGGAAGGTAAATGCAGTAACCGATGTCTCGGTCGACTAAGTCGCTATGAAACGTTTTGTGTTCGGTGCGCGGCGGCAGTGGCAACTGATGATCGCTAGGTTGGTTGACCCAGGTGATCGATGGACCGGACCGTTTTGCCTTTGGGGTGGCATTGCGTGCTCGGCGGTCGGTGACGCCTGGCTTCGAAGGAGTCGCAGTTTGCGATAAAGCCAGGGAGGGCAGCAGGACGAGTATCAAGGGAAGCAATCTTGACATTTTGAAGGGCGCCAAAGGTGGGCTGGTGTGTGTTCGTTGGAAGCGTGATGTGCGCAAGATAGCACGCCCGCGCCTCGAGAGAGTTGCAAAACTCGGATGATTGGCACTCGCTTCGAAGCTACCGTTAGGCCGCTTCGCCTTCCGAGATTTCCCCGGTTTCGCTCACGTCTTCGAAGCGAATCGAAACCTGTTTGCTGACGCCCGACTCTTGCATGGTGACGCCGTACAACGTCGTGGCCGCCGTCATCGTTTTCTTGCTATGCGTGACGACCACAAACTTCGAGCTGTCGAGGAACTCACTTAGCACGGTCACGAATCGACCGATGTTCGCTTCATCGAACGGGGCATCTACCTCGTCCAAGACACAGAAGGGACTGGGGCGGTACTTGAAGATCGCCATCAAGAGCGCGACGGCGGTCAGCGCTTTCTCACCACCGGAGAGGAGCGAGTTGCTGAAGCTAGGCTTGCCCGGTGGTGTGGCCACGATTTCGACGCCTGCTTCGAGCGGATCATCGTGTTCCTCGAGAATCAGGTCAGCTTGCCCACCGCCGAACGACTTTCGGTACAGCTGCTGAAAGTTGACGCGAATCGCCTCGAGCGTGTCGAGGAATAGTCGCCGACTATCGGCGTTGATGCGTCCAATGATTCGCTGCAGCGAGTCTTTGGCCGCGGTCAAATCCTGATACTGACCGTGTAGCTCATCGTACCTGGCTTGCAGGCCCTCGAGCTCCTCCAAAGCTTCCATGTTGACGTTACTGGTGCGTTGCAGCTGACCACGGAGGGTGGTGATCTCTTGCTCTGCGGCATCGCGATCCTCGGGGGCTTCCCAGTCCTCGGGCGGTTCGCTGCCGTGCAGATCCAGTTCGTAATCTTCCATCAAGCGATCGGCAAGCGTGTCGCGACGTAGCTGCGCGTTGTCTCGCTGGGCAGTCAAAGCGTGAACCGATTCGCTCGCAGCAGCGGCCTGCTTCATCGCCTCTTCGCTGGCCTTCATGATGTCGCGATTATCGCGTCGAACATTGTCGGCAGCGAGCGCCAGGCTTTTGAGGTGTTGTCCGCTCTTGTCAGCATCCCACTGCAGCGAAGCGAGATTGTTGGTGGCATCGAGCACACGCTGCGTGAGTTCCGCCATTCGTTGGCGACCTTGCGTGGCCTGGACGCGAACCTCTTCGACGGCCGCTTCTCGTTGATTTTGGTCGCGTCGTTGCTGTTCCATGGTGGCGGAGAGCGCTTCCGCTTTTTGTTCCGCGCGGGCCACGTCGACCGAGATTGCCATCACGCCACTCGTTGCCGTCTGCAGCGCTGTCTGCGACTCCGAAAGCATCTCCTCGATATCAGCCGACTCCATTTCCAGTCGCTCGATTTCCTGGCGACCCGATTTTGCCTCCGTGCCGAGCGATTCGTTCTCGGCGGCAGCTTCGTCACGCTGCGAGTTCGTGGCGTTGATTTCTTGTTGAATCTCGTCGCAGGCGACCTGTTGCGATGACTGACGTTCCTCGGTGTGACGACGCTCGGCTTCCGCTGCAGCGCGACTTGCGATCAATGTTCGATGGCGTTGTTCGGCGCGGCCAAGTTCCGCCGCATCCTCGTCAACGCGGCCATCGAGACGCTGCGTCTCCGCTTCAGCTTCACTCAGCTGATACTGGTAGTGCGAAATGTCTTGTTCGGCGGCCGCAAGTTCGCTGCGACGACTGACCAATCCCGTGGAGGCCGCGGCGGGACCAATCACGGTGGAGCCATCGTTCTCGAGCAATTCTCCGGTGGCGGTCACGAAGCGGAGCCCGGCGCCCGAGAGCTTGCGGAGCCCCAGGGCCGTTTCCAGTGAATCGACAAGCCACGTGCTGCTGAGCAAGTGTCGGGCGAGTGACTCGTAGGCTGGCTCGCACTTGATCATGCGGTCGCCGCGTCCGATCACACCTTTAAGGCCGTCGAGGCGGATTCGATCACCGGGGCGACGTTTGGGCAGTTCGTCGATGCGGAGCAATCCGACGCGACTGTTGATCGGCAACGTTCCATCCAGAATCGCGGCCTGCAGTTCACCACCGGTGACGATGACGTACTGGCTTCGTTCTCCCAGTGCGGCATCGATCAAGGGAGCAACCTTGACGTCGACTTCGAATCGTTCGGCAACGATGCCATGCAGGGATTGTGCCAGCGGTTCCGATGCGTCGCCGAGCTGATCCAGGATGGTGCGAACGCCACCCGAGATCCCTTCCTGGCGACGCTGCAGATCGTTCAGCACGTTCAAGCGTTCGGTCAAACCCTGGAGCCGAATTCGAAGCGCCGCGACTTCTTCACGCCTGCGATCCAAAGTGCGTCTGCTTTCCTGAAGCTTGGCATCCGCAATTTCGATCTCTCGAACAACTTGCGAGATATCGTCATCGGCAGCGATCACGCGGGCCTCGGCCGCGGTCGCTTCCAGCTTGGCTTCCGCAAGCAGTTTCTGTGCAGTTTGGGATCGCTTGTTCAACCCTGCCAGGGTTCGGCCTGCCTCGCCGACGCGCTGCTCGGTACGTTGGCGCTGCGCGTCCAAGTCGGCAACACGGCGGACCGCAGCGAGGTGTTTCTGTTGCAGAGCGTCGCGGTCATCGATGACTTGGCTGACTTCGGCCTGAATCTTGTCGCGTTCGGCTTCGGCGGCGGCGCTTCGATCGTGAACTCGTTTGACATCGTCTTGATAGGCCCGCAATCGATCTGTCGCGTTCCGTAGTTCGGCGGCTGCACTTCCAGCCTGCGTCTGCAGGAGACGTACTCGGCGAAGCGATTTGGCGACCGTTCCACGTGCGTCTTGAATCGTCGCGTTGTCGGCCGTTCGACGTCCGGCAAGCTCGGCGATCTTTTGAAGCCAGACACTACGTTGTTGCTCGGCAGTACGCGCCTCTTCGGCAATCTGCTGAAGCTGGAGATCGGCGGCTTGACGCTCCTCGGTCATTTGCTCGCGAAGCGTTTCCAGCTTTTGCTGCTGCTTGACGGCACCGGTGAGTTTCGATTCGGTCGACTCCAACTCCGTCAGAAGCTCGCGCCAATCCGTCCAGGCGACTTGAGTTCGCAGCTCTTTCAGACGGTCGCTTGCTTGGCGATACCGCTCCGCCTTGCCGGCTTGGCTGCGAATGCTTTTCAATCGTGATGCGACTTCGTCGACGATGTCACCCAGGCGGGTGAGGTTCGATTGGACGCGCGCCAGGCGACGTTCCGCCTCTACCTTCTTCGCCTTGAAGCGACTGATCCCTGCAGCCTCCTCAAAGATCGCTCGGCGATCCTTGGCGTTGGCTTGAAGCATGCGGTCAACTTTGCCCTGCTCAATCAAGCTGTAGGCATCGATTCCGATGCCGGTGCCGCGAATCAGGTTCTTCACATCCTTCAACCGCACCGGTTGGCCGTTGATCAGGTATTCACCTTCACCGCTCCGATAGACGCGGCGGGTCACGTGCACTTCCGATGCATCCACGCCGAGATTTCCGTCTTCGTTGTCGAAGACAATGGTTGCCTCAGCCGAGCCGGCCGGACCGCGTGTTTGAGATCCCTTGAAAATGACATCCGACATGTCTTTTCCACGGAGGCTCTTCGCACTCTGGGAGCCGAGGACCCATTTGATAGCGTCGACGATATTCGACTTTCCCGACCCATTTGGGCCGACAACCACAGTGATACCGTCCGGGAAGTCGAAGCGAGTTCGATCCGCGAAGCTTTTGAAACCGGCCAGCTCGAGTGCTTTCAGCATGCGACGGGTCTGCCAGACGATTCCAAAAAGTGCGTGAAAAACGGGGTTTGAACGGGAAATTCAGGGTAAATGAAACACCTGACCGGGGCTAGCTCTGTTTTCTGAGTCTCGCCGTTTCTGGCACGTTTTCGCTCTCGAACCGCTGAGAAGCTGGGAGAAATAGCATGGAATTGGTAAAGGAAAGACGGCAAAGGTGGGGCGGAATCACCCCGCGAAGGTCCCAGACACACAAATTGTGGTGCTTCGGGATGCCCTGGCCTGTGCCGGCCCTGGGATCGAGGTTGGCTCCCGATTCGAGCTATATCCCCCGAGTCACGGCCCCGAATCAAGCTGCGGCCCCGAGTCAAGCTGCGGCCCCGAGTCAAGCTGCGGCCCCGGGTCAAGCTGCGGCCCCGGGT
>JBPCVD010000190.1:0-3608 GCA_051010815.1 Rubripirellula sp. | reverse complement strand
CGGTAATGATGCCAGCCAATCCTGCCTCCGCAGCTGGACTGCACGGCGGATTGATCGTGCAGCTTGGTGCCAATGACATCGCCTCCGCAGCCGAGCTAAGCAGAACGGGACGCTACCTGATTCATGTGCTCGACCCAAATGCAGATACGGTCCGCAAAGCCCAAGACCAATTACGCGAAAACGGTCATTACGGGCTCACGTGGGCTGAGCAGTCGAGTGACGCCGAGCGACTGCCGTATGCAGAAAACGTCGTCAACATGATTGTGGTTCGGGACTACTGTGTGCCCGTCGAAGAATTGACACGAGTACTGACGCCAGGCGGATCGATCCTGATCGCAGACACGAGTGTGGTTGATCCCGCAACGTTCGATGTATCAACCCTGGAACCGGTTCAAAAAACTGAGTCGGGCTACCTGATAAGAAAACGTTGGCCGTCGACGATGGACGTTTGGTCTCACGCGAGGCATGACGCGGATGGCAACGCTGTTTCGTTGGACACCGAAGTGGGTCCACCCAAACGCGTGCGTTGGATTGCCGCCGCCACATCCGAAGTCGAAGGCATGGTGACGGCTGGTGGCAAGAACTTCTACGGAGGCATCCTGGCCCGAGACAGCTTTAATGGCCTGCGACTTTGGCATCGTGATCTGAACAAGGCGGACGATAACAACCCCATCGAATTCAATCTGCCAAGACTTGCCCGTGACGGATCGCGTCCCATCGCATCCGACGATTTCCTGTTTGCGAAACTCAAAGATCAATTGGTTGCGCTCGATGCCAAGACTGGTGAAAAGCGTGTCGAGTTTGCAGAGATCAAGTCACCGCGTGCCCTGCTGTTTGATGGCACGCGAGTGATCGCGGCAGACAACGATTCAGTACGTGGCTTTGATATTCAATCGGGCACAGAACTGTGGCGTTTCGAAGCCGCTGAGCCCAGCCATGTCGTGGTGGACGGGAAACTGGTCGCGTTCGTACAAGGTCGCGTCAAGCGTGGCGAGGAGGCGTCCGCCGTCGTCCTGAATGCATCCAACGGAGACGTCGTTTGGACAAAGAGTGACTTCCCGTGGTTGGTCGAAACGACACGCACAGTTTTGTTCAATGGGTCGCTGGTGTTCGAGGTTTCGACCCTGAATGACCACGATGGCGGCAACGGCATCCACGTCGTCGATGCCGACAGCGGCAAGCATCGATGGTCGAAAGAGTATCCGCCGGGAATGAATCATGCTCGTCAAGCGCGTGCAATGTTCCTGGAAAACGACATCTGGATTTTGCATGGTGGCAAGCTGAACACGGACGACAAGGAAAAGTTGGTTCGTACGAAGCCGCAGGTCTCCGCGCTCGATCCAATGACTGGCGAAGTTCGCGTGTCCCACCCCGCCGGCCTCGCCCACTGCTTCCCGCCGGTTGCCACGCCCAACTATTTGTTTGCCGGCGAATTGGACATGACGGACCTGAAGTCGGGCGAGGTGATCGCCAATCGAATCACCAAAGCAAACTGTAGCCGCGACAGCGGATGGATCCCGGCAAATGGATTGATCTACACCACTCCAAAGCACTGCACGTGCTGGCCAATGCTGCGTGGATTTGTAGCGATGGCAAAAGCATCTCCGCGTGGCGAAGCCGCGAATCAACCCGTCGAGGAAATGGAGTTCTTGTTGGTAAAGGGGGAAGCCACACCCGATTCGCATCCTACCGAGCCCGACGCAAACGACTGGCCGCTCTACCGTCATGATCGTTGGCGTAGTGCCAGTACCGTCGCATCGGGTCCGGACGAGCTTAACGAAAATTGGTCGACCTCCCTGACATCGGAACTTGAGAACCGCAAAGAAATCACAGGTCCCATCATTCATGACTGGAACGAGAATCCCGTCGTCAAAGGTCCACTGAGCGCGCCGACGATCTCGGCTGGAATCGCCTACGTGACCCGATCTGACGCCCACGAACTGATTGCCATTGATGCCGCCAGCGGTGAAATCAAGTGGCGGTTCACGGCGAACGGTCGGCTCGACACGCCTCCGGCGATCCACCACGGACTCTGCCTCTTCGGTTCAGCCGCGGGTTGGGTCTACGCTCTTCGAGCGGACGACGGTCAGCTGGTTTGGAAAATGCGAGCCGCTCCGAACGACGAGCGAATCGTTGCTTACGGGCAGGTCGAATCTCCCTGGCCTGTCCCTGGCGCCATTTTGGTCATGAACGACATCGCCTATTTTGCTGCAGGTCGTCAGCCGTTGGCGGACGGTGGCATTTTGGTTTTCGCCGTTGATCCTTTGACCGGAAAGCGACACTGGGTCCAACGAATCGACACTGTCCCGCAAAAGGGTTTCTATGAGAACTCGGGGCTGGAGTTTGATCCCTTCGACATTCTGCACGCCGAGGGCGACAAACTGGCCATGTCGCGTTGGATATTGTCCCTCGACGGAAAGGAAGTGGATGTCGACAAGTGGAATGCTTTTGCAAAGATCAATACTGGAAAAGGCGACGCCTGGATTCCCCGGGGCAGTTGGACTTACGGCGCGAGACATCAAGATCGTTTTCGCGGAGAAGCCTCTCGCCGGCCACTCACTGTTTTTCGTGATGAGCAGGTTTACAGCTCGCTCGACGGAAGCACAAATGTCTTCCGACGTGACTTCAACGAACATGATGTCGAATCCTTCAGCAGCAAATGGATCACCGGATGGGAAGCGGTCCGCACGGCCCGCGAAGGCGGAAAGCCTTATCGCAATCAGCGCATCGCGACCAATTCGCTTTGGGTGAATGATCCCTTTTCCGAGACGGACGAAGCGCAAGAGGATCCCGCCTACGGCACGCAGCTCTACAACGAGGTCTATGCCATGGCGCTCTCGGGCGACAAAAAGCTGTACGTCGTTCATCGTGATGGCCGAATGAAAGTCCTCGATACCGAAACGGGGTACCCCATCAAAGAAACGAACGTCCCTCCACCAGCTTGGGATGGACTCGCAATCGCTCAAGACAAAGTATTCCTGACCACCGCTGACGGAAAACTGATCTGCCTGGGCGAGTAATCTGGATCGCCCAGAAGGATCGGCCCAAAACCATTGATTGGTGCTCCACGTTTCAATTGGACTGGCGTTTGGGAGCGACCTCTCGGTCTCAACACCGGCCACTTCCTCCATCTCCATGATTCCGCGCATCCGTACCGCGACGAACGCATCGCTGACTCCGCTAGCGCTGGCGATTGCAATCGCGGTCCCTGCGGCAGCCGAGGATAAACCGGACTTCACGGCCGCATCGGCAGTTAAATTTGTGAAGTCTTATTGCCTTGATTGCCACGTTGGCGATGAAGCAGAGTCGGGTTTGAATCTTGAAGAGTTCGGGGGCGCGAGCGACCTCACGAACGCGATCGAATCTTGGAATCAGATTGCTCTGAGAGTTGGAGAGCGACAGATGCCTCCGGACGGCAGCGACATGCCGACCGACGAAGCTCGCACTGCGTTTGTTACGTGGATTCGCAGCACAATCTTTCGCGCTGTTTGCGATGATCGCGTTTCCCCTGGTAGGCCGATGATTCGGCGAATGAATCGTACGGAATACGCCAACACGGTTCGTGACTTACTGGGGATTCACATCAACGCGGGTCACGCGTTGCCAGA
>JBPCVD010000189.1:0-10136 GCA_051010815.1 Rubripirellula sp. | reverse complement strand
ATCGCCCATCAGAAGTCTCCATCACCAGGTTGGGACAAAAGGTTTGACGGGAGCAACCATACGCACACCACCCATCTGGTGCCAGCCTTCTACCACCCATTATCTGAAAAAAACATGAGTTCCCTTTCAAGCCATCATTTCGGATGGGGATCTGCTTGCCGAGACGGATTTCCAACGCTGGAAACTCCCGTAAAACACCGCAAATAACGACACAAATCGCGATCGCCGGCCAGGGTAATCTCTCCCGCAGCGGTCAACGCCTGGACCTTAAAGCATCCCTAAATGGAATTGAGATTCCCTTAACCACATCATCGCATCTGTACATTTGCACATCCGTTTTATGTGCGGCTTTGGGCCCGCGCGACGATTCGCGAGAACATTTGGGAAGGCTCGTCGATGTGCCTATCGATGTGCTTGTCGCTTCATCGTCGCTAGGCTGCTGACTTCACAACCTTCATGAAAAGAGTGAGCTCGGGCGATGAGTCAGGTGAAACGATTCGATTGGCGTATGGACGAATATCGCGATGCTTTCGAGACGCTGCTGCGATGTAGCTCAGAACGTCGCTCACTCCTGCCGTTCCTGAATCGTGCGATCGGTGACCGCCCGAAAACGTCCGTGGGCATCGACTGGGGCGCGGGCAACGGAGACCTACTGCCCGTACTCGAGACGACCTGTGAAAAGGTTTTCGCGGTCGAACCATCTGCACCGATGCGGCAAGAACTACAGAGCCACTGTCCTGACGCGATTGTCGTCGAGGGAGACATCCTCAGTGCTGTGCCGCCCGTGCCTGTGGACGTGGCTTTGCTTTCCCATGTTCTCTACCACACGCCGGATGAAACCTGGGATTCGATCGTCGCACGTCTGGCCAACTTCCTTACGCGCGATGGATGCCTCTACGTCGTGCTCAAGAACTCCACGTCGGGTTGCAACGACATGCTCGCCCACTTCGGTGCGTCACGTTTCGACCTACGCAAACAGCTTGCGACGATCCCGCAATCGCACCCCGAATTTACGCTGCTTTTTGAGCAGTTGCCTGCTGCGGTCACCACCGATTCCTTCGAGGACACCGAGGCGATCGCACGTTTCATGTTTTGCGATCGCAATCAGGATGAATTCTCGAAGATCCCGACGGAAGCCGATTTCCTGCAGTACGTTCGTGATCACTTTTGGGACGAACAGCGGCAGCGCGGTGGATGGGACTACGGGCTTGTGATCTGCGAGGTCACTCGGAAGTAGCCGTCTTCATGCCATGACTGCGGACAGTCGATTGCTTGAATCGGTGCAGCGATTACCCGTCGAATGCTTTGCCAGCGAGGATGGTTCTCTCTAGGCCGTCGCGACCACGGAGCGAACCGGCATGCTCCAGATCGACATCTCAATCTCTTCGGTAACTTTGAGACCGGCATCATTGACCAATCGAACCACGTCGATCGGCTGGCAATCGACGATGTGTGGGAAATGGCGATGCATCCAGATGTAGGTCTTCTCCAATTCGCTTGGCGAGTCCCCATCCTTGACGGTTGCCATCGAAACGACACCGAAGCGACCCCCTGGCTTCAACACTCTCGCGACTTCCGACAAAACTTTCGGAATATCCTTCAATGGGAACAGTTCCAGGGTGAAGCTCGTGAAGACTGCGTCAAACGTGTCGTCCTTGTACGGCAGTTCTCGGGCGTCCCCCACGCAAAGGTCGACGCGATCGTCGAGCCCTTTGGCAGCGATCTTCTTTGCGGCAACGGTCAGCATCCCAGGCGACACATCGATTCCCTGCACATGCCCAGACTCACCGGCCGCTTCAATGAGGTTGAGCACACTGTTGCCGGTACCGAATCCAAGCTCAAGCACTTGTTCCCCGGGCTGCACGCTTAGCGCCTGCTCACCCCGTTCACGAGCTTTGTGCTCACCGGCATCTGAGATCAGATCGTAAGCGTGACTAATACGATCGTAAAACGACTGGTTCGTCTCCGGTGTCTTGTCTGACATTCAAGCGACCTTGAGTGGTTCGATGCGATGGGACTTATTCTTCCGAAACTTTTTACCGCACTCGACCTCTCATCACCACCGTGCCAAAGTGAAGATCGAAACCGCCATTTTAAGATGAGCTTCGATTCTCGATGTCAAACGAGGACGAGTCTCTAGATCGTCGACGAAGGCGAGATGTCTGAAGCAGTGTCCGCGGGTACTCTCTGCCCAAGCGTTGGTCCCGGCTTTGACTCGCTCGATGCCTGATCCTTCAACGCCTCCGCATCTCGTTTGATCCCCCGCAACATGCGCGGGAAAACGAACGAATGAAGTGGTAAGACGGAGTACCAGTACGCCAAACCGAAGAGTCCCTTGGGACGGAACCTTGCCGTTTGCGTCACACGTGAGCATCCACCCTGCAATGGCTCGATCAGAAACTCAAGCTCGGCCTCACCCGGCAACTTCATCTCTGCATGCAATCTCAAGATTCGATTCGCTTCGTAACCATTGACCCGCCAGAAATCGATGGCCTCCCCGAAACGAACTTGGTCCGGGTCACGACGCCCTCGTCGAAGCCCCGGCCCTCCCACGACCTTGTCCATCAATCCACGCAGGGACCACAACCAATCGGCACCCCAGTACCCATACTTGCCGCCGATACGACTGATCACACGAAACGCCTCCTGATCGCTCGCTTCAATCTCGATCGATCGCTCATCCTTCAGCGTCGTGCCACCAGACCAGGCGGGATCTCCAGGCATTTCACCGGCGGTAGACCATCGCGTCTCAATGTCTCCTTTGGCCAACTTCCCGAGCGCGGCATCGATCGCCTCTTCGACGCCGAGCAGTGGGCCCGGCATCAACTGCATGGCAGCGTCATTGCGACAGACGGTTCGATTGCGAAGGCCTTCCGCCAACGGACGCGCGATCCGGGCATTGACCGGCGTGACCAACGCAATCCAACCGGAACTCAATTTGGGCGTCAGCACGGGAACCGGAAGAATCAATCGTCGCGCCAAGCCATTGGCACTCGCCATCACTCGCATCATCTCCTTGTAGGTCAAAATATCTTCCCCACCAATGTCGACGACACGACCTGAAGTCGCAGGAACTTGCAGACATTGAACCAGGTACCGAAGCACGTCCCGGATTGCAATCGGCTGGGTCTCTGTATTGACCCACTTCGGTGTGACCATGACCGGCAGGCGGTCGACAAGGTATCGCAAGATTTCAAAGGACGCCGAGCCGGATCCGATGATCATGGCCGCGCGAAACACGGTGGTCGGAATCTCGCTCGACTGCAAAATCTCTGCCACTTCGCGTCGACTGCACAGATGCTTGCTCAACTCGGGGCCCATTTCACCGAGGCCGCCCAAGTAAATGATCCGTTGGCAGGTTGACCCTCGAAGTCCAGCGATGAAATTCGACGCGAGTGCACGATCTTGCTTCGCGTAGTCGTCGCCAGCACTGATCATCGCATGCACGAGATAGTACGCGGCATCGACCCCCTC
Organism: Rubripirellula sp.; assembly: GCA_051010815.1. GTDB lineage: Bacteria > Planctomycetota > Planctomycetia > Pirellulales > Pirellulaceae > Rubripirellula. The sequence continues at coordinate 6,662 of JBPCVD010000189.1, read as the reverse complement.
GCTCGCTTCGCGAACCGCTTGCACGTCATCCAGAGCTCCCTCAACGATCTCGAGTTGAGGGTGATCGTGCCAATCGAAGTCCGACATCTTCTCGGGACTCCTCACAAGACAGCGGACCGAAAGCCCCTGCTCCAACAACCTTGGAACAAGCCTTCCACCGACATATCCCGTCGCACCGCAAACTAGGCCCCGAGAAATCACCACAAGAAACTCCTATCAATCCATTCGTGTCGCAAAAACTTGAACCGCTGTATTGTCGCCGCTTGTCCACTCAGCCCGCAAACTCCGTGAAATTCGGCTCGCAGGCCGTGCTGAAGGAAACACGAAGTAACCATTCTCTGGGCACCAATTGCGTGAATTCATCCGTTCGCCATAGCGAACGCTGGACTCAAAATTGGTCGGATCGCCACTCGGCAAGCCCTCGAAATACCGAGAGTGGAACCAGGGGTGGGTTTAACAGACGAAACATTTCGAGTTCGCCGATGCCGGCCAACGCACCGACCATGCTTAATCGTAGTGCGACGTTCTTCTGTCGCCCCATTTCAAATGGATCGCCTCGACAAATCAACGCTTCCACGAAGATGCGTCCCGTTGCTTGCTCGCCGCTCTTATCCTTCTGCCGTCGATCCCATTCGATTTTGACCGAAGGATGAAATCAACACCCTGAGCCGCGTCATGCCAACCATCTACTGTTGCGTCGCAGCCAACGCGGCGATCGTGATCAGCGCAAGTAACACTCCCCCCACAACCAACAGACGACCACCCGACAACTCGCGAGAGACAGGTCCGCCTCGCAGCCGCTCCGTTAGCGACTCACCTTCTTCCGATTCTGACTCCGCTGATTTCTCATCCTGCAAGATTTGTGTCAATCGATCGACGACCTCACTGGCAGAATCGGGACGATCATCTGGTGACTTCGCAAGTAGCTCACCCACCAGAGTCGACAGACTTGGCGGGCAGTTCGGACTTGCGTCAATCAACTTCGGTGCAGGGTCCTGAACGTGACGCCGCATCATCTCCATGAAGTCGATCGGCGGATGGCCCTCTTCCGGGGCAAAGGGCGTGCGTCCCACCATGCACTGATAGAGATTGCAGCCAAGCTGATAAAGGTCGACTCGCCCATCCACGTCGCTCTGGCCCCGTGCCTGTTCCGGAGCAAGGTACTTGCCCGTGCCAACGGTTTTTCCAGTCATCGTTAAGCTGTGGGATGCCACATCGCGAGCAAGTCCGAAATCGCCCAATTGGAGCTGACCACTTTCTGACAAGAAGATATTGGCCGGCTTCACGTCGCGATGAAGAATCCCCAAGTCATGAAAATGCTTGAGCCCCCGCGCGATATCAATGCCGCACTCACACGTCTCACGCCACGGCAATACTCCACGCACCGTCAAGATATCGGACAACGATCCCCAAGGCAGATACTGCATCGCGTAATAGAGAACACCCTCGTCGACACCACAGTCGCGGTAACCGACGACATAGTCACTCTTCACTTTCTGAGCGACGGTGATCTCGCGAATGAATCGAGCGTGAATGTCTTCGATCTGCTCGGCACCCGGCCGAAGCGTTTTCAATGCGACCTTGTCGTTCGAATCCACATCCTCTGCGAGATAAACGTTCCCGGCGCCGCCAGCACCAAGTTGCTGCAGCACGCGATAGGGGCCCAACTGGCAACCCAACTCAATGTGTTTCATCGCTATGGACAATCCTGAGATTTGATCAAAGAAGCAGGCGGGAGGCGGCCTCGCGTTTCTGCGTCATACGTTCCCTAGCCCGCTCGCGAACCACATCCTACAGGTTCATCGCCGAATCGTTCAGTAGATACGAAGCAGCCACGCTCGCGGATCGCCGAACGCCGAAAACCCTATCGAAACCAAGCTGGCAGACTCAGACCTTGGTCTCATCGCACGCCGTAATGAAAGGAACTCGCTCTACCTAACATTCGTAATGCCGGCCGTCCGTTACGAGAAGTGACGTCAAAACGGACCTCGGCAATTGACATTAGGCCCAGGACAGATCGTGATCATCAAGGGGCAGATCCCGTATTCGCTTTCCGGTCGCCGCAAAGATTGCGTTGCATAGCGCGGGTGCAAATGACGGAACCGTCGTTTCGCCGACCCCTGCCGGAGCCGCCTCCGTATCAACGAGCTCGACGATCACTTCCTTGGGTGAATCACGCATCGTCGACATTCGATAGCTGTCGTAGTTCGATTCGTTGACGCGTCCCTCGGAGAATGTGATTTTTCCATAAAGGGCCTGCGTCGTTGCCATGATCGCGGCACCTTCGACTTGAGCCCTGACTCGATCCGGGCTGACGATCACACCGGCGTCCAGCGCGACCCAGACTTTCGGAATGTGCAAGCGACCATCTTTGCCGACTTCCACTTCGACCACGTGCCCCGTGTACCCCAAAAAGGCGCGGCAGCAAGCAATCCCTAGCCCGCGACCCTTGGGCAAAGCCTTGTGACGTTCCCACCCGGACATTTCGGCAACACGCTGGGTAACATGCTTCAAGCGGCCAACGTCGTACGGGTACTCGTCAGGCTCGGCTCCCCGATTGGAAAGCTTTGCCTCTTTCAGATCGATCGAACGATCTTCGCCCAAGAGGGTCATGAGATACTCGTACGGATCGCGGCCCGCACGATGCGCCAATTCGTCAGCAAACGAGCTGACGGCAAAGTTCTGCTGAATGTGAGTCACCGAACGAAGCCAGCCAATTCGGGTATGGGCCGGCGCCTCGCCCGTTTCGACGCGGATATTCGGGATGTCATGCGGCAAGTCCTGCAGCCCCATCTCCACTTCGAATGCTGCTGGAGTCTTCGAGCCCTCACTAAAGAGCGATGAAATCGAAGGATAGGCCGCGCGTTGCAACCATGCCGTCGGTGCCCCGTCGTCGTCCAAAGCTGCCTCGACATGCACGTGCGAAATCGTGTGGTAATAGTCGTGCTGAATGTCATCCTCACGAGTCCATGTCACGTGCACGGGCCTGCCAAGTTGCTGAGAGATCAACGCCGCTTCGACGCAATAGTCAGGCTTACTCTTTCGGCCGAAGCCCGATCCCAGCAGCGTCACATGAACAATGACCTCCGCTTCCGGAATCCCCAACGCTTGCCCAACAGCTTGCTGAACGGCCTGTGGATTCTGAGTCGCCGCTTTCAAGACACAGGACGTCACCTTGCCATCCTTCATTTGCACATCGGCAACCGCACAGGGCGTTTCCATCGGCGCGTGCGATAAATGCGGAACGGTGTAGTCGGCGCTGTGCACCGTGTCAGACGCGGAGATCACATCGACGGCGTTTCCATTGTCTCGCCAGACCTTGCCAGGCTTGTTCGCGGCGTCTGCCAAAAGCTTGGCGTACTCCTCCGTGTCATAGGAACCGTTCTCACCATCGTCCCATTCGATCTCAAGCGCATCGCGGCCCTGCCATGCCGCCCACGTGTTATCGGCGCACACTGCTACACCGCCAAGCGGCTGAAAGACCGGTGCCCCTTTGAACCCTTCGACCGACACCACCTCGCGAACTCCGGGCATCCTGCGAGCCTCGGTGTCGTCAAACGAAGCAACTTTGCCACCCACCACCGGCGGTCGTGCAATCACGGCAAACAATTGATTCTCCATTCGAGCATCGATGCCATAGATCGCCTTGCCCGTCAGGATCGCATCCATGTCGACGATCGGCGCATCCTTTCCGATGTAGCGCCACTTGCTACGAGGTTTGAGTTTCAGATCCTCCGGCTTGGGGATCGGCAGTTTGCTGGCAGCGGCAACTAACTCGCCATATCCAATCGCCTTCTCGGTGCCGACAAGGAGGACTTGATGTTGCTCGCCCCGACAGCGTGATGGATCCACATCCCACTGCTCGGCCGCCGCGCGTTCCAGCATCGTCCGAGCGGTTGCACCGGCGACACGCATGCGTTGAAAGAAGTGGCGAATGCTGTTGGATCCGTCGGTATTCTGCGAACCAAGTCGTTTGTCACCAACCGCTTGCTGGATCACGACGCGATCCCAGTCAGCCTCGAGCTCATCCGCGACGATTCTCGGCAATCCCGTACGAATGCCTGTCCCCATCTCGCTGCGATGCGCCAGGATCGTCACCGTCCCATCGGGCGCAATCGAAACGAACAAGTCTGGGTCGAAGGATTCGGTATCCCCGGTCGTCGCATCGGCAACTTGGATCTCTTGCCCCTCGGTCACCCTTGCCATTAGCACGAGCGACCCAGCCGACAACGTGGAGAGAAACCCACGTCTTGAAACACCCTGTTTCGAATCTATTGAATGGCTCATTTGCTCTGCATCTCCTTCGCGGCGGTCTTGATCGCGGCACGAATCCTTGGGTAGGTGCCGCAGCGACAAATGTTCCACATCTCGCTCTCGATATCTTTATCCGAAGGCTCGCTGTTACTCTCCAGCATCGCCGCGGCCATCATCATCTGCCCGACTTGGCAGTAGCCACACTGAGGCACGCCATGTTCTTTCCATGCCTTCTGGACGGGGTGCGTCCCATCAGTGGAAAGCCCTTCGATCGTCGTGACTTCCGAATCACCAACTTCGCCAACCGTCGTCACACAGGACTGCACTGCATCACCGTCCAAATGGATGGTGCACACGCCGCACTCCGAAACACCACAACCGTACTTGGTTCCGGTCAGCCCAAGTTGGTCCCGCAACACCCACAACAAAGGCGTGTCGTCTGACACCTCGCCTAAATCGTGGACCTCGCCATTGACGGTAATCGATGTCATGACGCCGCTCCTGAAAGTCCGTGGAGAAAAACTATCGAATCATAGATCGGTCAAATTCTATCAGAACGCGAAACGCAAGTCGGCCAAGGACGCAAACGAAACTCCATAACGTGCTGGTCGTCAACTCAGTCACAGACGCGGCTGCCATCCGGATGCTTCCAAGCCATTGCAGCTAGGCCGGGGCATCTGGTTTGCGGTCGATTTCCTGATCGACTCCTGCCTGATCGACTCCTGCCTGATCGACTCCTGCCTGATCGAGCGCAGCCTGGTAGTCGCCGGGGGTGTCGATATCGGACAGTCGCGTAGTGCTCGGGAACAGCACGACTCGCTGTGGCCTTCGTTTTACGATCTGGTCCACTCCCTGATCTGGTCCCAACGAACGGACTTCCTCTGTCGCCGACCAGGGAAAAAGCGCCGGGTGCCCCGGACGCTCCCCGAACGTCGGCATGACCAGCGGCTCAACGTTCCCGTATGGCGATGGCCCGTATGGCGATCGCTTGTCGCCGTCAGTCGCTCCGCCATCCGGATGCTCAGGACGTGTGGCTTCACGGCTCGGAGTCAGCCATTCCTCGATCAGTGAGTCAATCATCCTTGCTTCGATTCGCGGCAGATCGGCCGGCGCGATGAAGCAGGCGTCTGCCAAACCAGGCTGATAACGCTCTGCAAGCCAATCCAAGCCGGCGAGCACGGATGCCTTCATGTCGCGCGGATCGTCGTCCGGGCACACCACCTCAATGCGCCACGCTTCGCAAGCCGCCCGCAAATCAGCATCATCCTTCCGTACGATCGCGACCACTTGGTCAACGCGACTTTCGGTCCACGCCCTCAGCACGGCATCGAGCACCGAACCCCTTCCCCACGGCAGCAGCAGTTTCGGTCGCCCCATCCGGCGACTTCTTCCGGCAGCGGGCAGGATCGCATAACATCGGCGTCGTTCGTTCAATTCGCAGTCCCTTCGTTCAAGGCGCCCGTCCCGTGACGTTCGACGTCGTGCAACATAGCCGCAAGCTTAACAAGCTCGTCGAGATCGGGACGCCATTTGCGACCGTCACGCTGCTCGACATTCGTGGAAGCGCACCCCAAATCGTTGGAGCCAAAGCGATTGTCACTGCCGGCGGGATCGAGTCGGGAACGATCGGAGGCGGAAAAATCGAAGCCACCGCGATCGAGCACGCCAAACGTCTGCTGGTCGCCAAAGATGGCACGACCAACGAATTGGTGACCTGGAATCTTCAATCCGACATCGGGATGACCTGCGGCGGCGAAGTCAAACTCTTCTTTGAGATCCACAACAAAGCAGAATGGCCGATCGCGGTCTTCGGCGCTGGGCACGTCGCGCAAGTCCTGATTCCGATGCTGGTTCAACTCCATTGTCGTGTGACTTGCATCGACTCGCGTTCCGATTGGTTGGCCAAACTGGCCGATCACCCGAAACTCTCACGTCGATGTGAATCCGAACCGCGTGTTGCCGTTGCCGACCAAACCGAGAATACTTTTTTCGTGTTGATGAGCAAGGGCCACGCGACGGACATGCCCGTGCTGGCCGAAATCCTTTCCACTCGCGACGCACCCTACGTCGGAGTCATCGGCAGCCCGCAAAAGGCAAGTGTGCTGAGACGGGAACTGACCGAACGAGGAATCTCCTCCCAGCGACAGCAACAATTCATCTGTCCCATCGGCATTCCGATCGGCAACAACACGCCAGCCGAGATTTCTATCAGCATCGTGGCACAACTGATTCAAAAGCGAGACGAACTGGGAGTTTTGGATCACAAGATCAAGTCTTTCTAGAACGAAACAACGACTGAATTCGTTCTAACTCGCGACTCAATCATCCATCACCCACCGCCGCATTCGAGCATCCAAACCTTGTCCTCCGTGTCTTCCGTGCAAACCGTCGATCATCAATCGCTCATC
>JBPCVD010000188.1:0-7696 GCA_051010815.1 Rubripirellula sp. | reverse complement strand
TCACGATCGATGCTCGAGGAAAGCATATCACGCCGGGATTGATTGATTGTCATTCACACATGGGCACCGATGGAGGTGTCAACGAGTCCGGGCAGGCTGTGACTGCAGAGGTTCGCATCGGTGACTTCATTGATAACAGCGACATTCAAATCTACCGTCAGGTTGCCGGTGGACTGACGACCTCGAACATCTTGCACGGATCGGCAAATCCAATTGGCGGGCAGAATCAAGTCATCAAGCTTCGTTGGGGGTCGACGATGGACGACCTGCGAATGAAGGAGGCTCCACAAGGAATCAAGTTCGCTTTGGGCGAGAACGTGAAGCGGACTCAATCGCGGTATCCCAACACTCGCATGGGCGTCGAGCAATTGATTCGAGATCAACTGCTGGCTGCTCGTGAATATCAAGCCAAGTGGAATCGATGGCGAAGTGGGAAACGCGATACGTTGCCACCACGCACAGACTTGCAGTTGCAGGCCCTAAGCGAAGTGCAAAACGGAAGTCGCTGGATTCATTGTCACAGTTATCGTCAAGATGAAATCGTCGCCACGCTGGATGTCCTGGAAGAGTTTGGCATTCAGATCGGAACGTTGCAGCACATTTTGGAAGGATACAAGGTGGCCGATCGCATGGCCCAGCACGGTGCGATGGGTTCATCCTTCTCCGACTGGTGGGCCTATAAGTTCGAAGTTTTCGATGCGATTCCCTACAACGGTGCACTGATGCACGATCGAGGCGTGGTCGTGTCCTTCAATAGCGATGATCGCGAGTTGGCGAGACATCTCAACACCGAGGCCGCCAAGGCGACCAAGTACGGTGGTGTTCCGGAGGCCGAAGCGTTGAAGTTCGTCACCCTGAATCCCGCGAAACAACTGCGAATTGACCAGTACGTGGGATCCTTGACGGCGGGTAAACAGGCGGATTTGGTGGTGTGGAGTGGCCGACCCTTGTCGACTCTAAGTCGGTGTGAACAGACATGGATCGATGGGCGTCGCTACTTCGATTTGAACCGTGATCAAGAGTTGCAGGCACGTGATCGAAAACTGAAGGCGAGGTTGATTCAAAAGGCTCTTGCGAGAGGTGGATTAAAATCCAAGTCACCGAAACAAAAAGTTGCCGAGGAGGATCGCTGGACGCGCCACGACGTTTACTGTGCCGCGCATGGTAGCCACGAGTACGACTACACCGGCAATCTTCGCAAACAGGGGGCCGAGCAATGAGCATGAATTCAAACGGAATCAGAAAGACGTGGATTAAGTGTGTCGCGTTCTCCATTGCCTTGTCCGTCTTGTTCGCACCGAGGATGGTGCAAGCACATGACCAGATACCGGGTGCTGAGCAGAAGCGTGCGATAGTGATACGTGAGGCGACTCTTCATGTGATCGACGGTCCTGACTTGGAGAACGCAGACCTGCTATTCGAGGCTGGCAAAATCGTTGGCTTAGGCCGCAAGCTCAAAGTGCCTGAAGGGACGCTCGAAATTGATGGATCCGAAAAGCATGTTTACCCGGGTCTGATCGAGGCGATGACCGACATTGGATTGCGGGAAATCAGTGCGGTGGAGGAAACGGATGACCGGACCGAATACGGTGATCGCAATCCCAACGTGCGAGCCTGGGTTGCCGTCAATCCCGACAGCGAATTGATCCCGGTTGCTAGGGCTGGGGGTGTCCTGGCGGCGATGACCGCCCCTCGCGGACGTTTTGTTCGCGGTCAATCAGCCGTGCTTTACCTGGACGGTTGGACGGCGCGAGAAATGGTCATCAAAGCTCCGGGTGGTCTGTATGTCGATTGGGGCGCGATGCATCCCCGGGATGCTGACGATCAGGCCGCGAGGAAGAAACGCGAGGAAAAGCTGAAAGAGCTTGACGATTTGCTCGACTCAGCGATCCGCTATCAGCAAGGTCGCGAAGCAAGACCGGAAGTGACTCCCACTGATGTCCGACTGGAGAGCTTGTTGCCAGTTGTTGAGGGAACTCTGCCTGTTTTCGTGGAGGCGGACCGGCGGGCGGAAATTGAAGCAGCCGTTGCCTACGGACAGTCGCGCGGATTGCGAATCGTGATCTACGGTGGTTATGACGCGGCGGACTGCGCGGAATTGCTTCAGCGCTGCGATGTGCCAGTCATCATTTCGTCGACCTATCGATTGCCACTACGCCGTGACGATGCGTATGACGCGGCCTACACCTTGCCCGGGCGTTTGCAGAAGGCGGGCGTGCGATTCGCGATTGGAGGCGAAGGTGCCGGATCTCCCGGTGGTGCGGCGAACGCTCGCAATCTCCCGTACCACGCTGCCGTGGCAGTCGCCTACGGACTCTCTCATGACGATGGTCTGCGAGCGATCACCTTGTCGGCTGCAGAGATCCTCGGCGTTGGGGACCGAATCGGTTCGCTGACGATTGGAAAGGATGCGAGCCTGATCATTGCCGATGGCGATATTCTCGAAACCGAAACGAACGTCGGCGCTGCATTTATCCAGGGACGCGCCGTCGATTTAGGGAGTCGTCACAAAACCTTGTATGACAAATACAAACAGAAGTACTCGCGTCAATAACTCTGCCGCTAAGTTTGAGTTCAGCCGACAGATTTGGGTTTGGCCGTCAATTTTGATTTCGGCCGACAAGAGTGGCGATGTACGCCCTGCGTGATTGACCGAGACGCGATCAGGCAGCCGTGAACGGATGCAGCAGCCAGATCATGATCAGCAATGCGATCGCGATCAACAAGGCAAACATCCGGACGGTCCATCGATCTTTGAACGTCAAAGTACGTTCGGTACGCATGCCGCGTGCCCACAACACAAACGAGGACCCCACCATGATCATCAAGACGTTGACGGCCACCAAAAGGAGCGGGCCCAGAATGGGAGCCCCTTTGGTTGGTTCATCCCATGTCCAAACACGAAACGCCAACTGAAGGCCCGCGGTAGAAATCGGTGGTACCAACGCGGCAGCGATGGCGGCTCCTGCTAAGGCCGAGGAGAGATGGTTTCGAGTGCGGGCATAGGATGCTGCAAGTCCACCGACAAGGCCAACACAAAAATCGATGGGCGATGGCCGACACCGCGCCCACATTTCGTCAGTGACGATCGGATCCTGGAAAAGAATCACCAGCCAACCAAAAACCATGCTGGAAACGAGCGCACCGAAAAATCCCAATAGGATCGTCCAAATTGCGGATCGAAACAGAGGGCGGTTCCCTTGGGCGAGCGCGAGTCCGGCACCAATGATTGGCGTCATCAGCGGCGCAATCAACATTGCACCAATGATGACGGCAGCGGAGTTCTGCACCAATCCAAACGCGGCGAGCATCGCCGCCGCGGAGATCAAACCTAGAAACTCTAGATTGGGCTGCGAACCGAGTTGAAGATCTTGTGCCAGTTCGATCCGTTGTTGTCGGTCCATCGGTGGAGCAACACTGGTGGCCCATGAATAGACTTGGTTTGCCACTTTCTCGGCCATCGAGAACCCATCATGAAGCAGGCCGATGGTGATCTCGCTTTTCGATTCGATCAACAACAAACCTGCTTTATAGATCCGGTCGGATGAATCGGGATCATCGATGCCGCACAGGATCAAATCGCGGTTGGGAATTCCCTCTTCTCCCATCGATGTCTTGACTGCCTCCACCAAATCGTCTCGATCGAGATCGGCTTCTTCACAAAGTGTATTTTCAGGTGGGCTTCGAAAGAATTTTTCCGCAGCCAACGTCGTTACCTGACTCGGTCGGCGAAATGCCGCATGAACTTGCACGGCCGACTCAGGTGGACTTCCAGCGACGCGAAGCCAGAGCGTCGGGTACATCGAGGACTGAAATAGATCGCGTTGCGTGTCGGCGTTGTTCGCTTCATGAATCAATAGCATTCGGTCGCAGTCGACCGACTTGGCATAAGCTAAAACGGCGTCGGTATCTTGATCAACCAAGGCAACCTTGAATGACTCGGCATGGCAATCGAGAAATTCTGAGATCTTCCGCCGTGCATATTCTGCTAGCGCTTTTCTCTCGGATCCGAGCACCACCACTCGCAATGTGTTGGGATGGACGTCAGCGAGTTGCGCATACCAACCAGTCCCGCCATTGATCTGTTCTTCGGATCCGACGACAAATACAAGGCTCATGGGACCGGGACAGCAAAGACGAGTCGAAAATCGGAAGATGGAACTGCGAAACGGCAGAGTCAATTCAGAGCCGCGACTATAGCTGATCGAGCCGTCGGAGGCTGGCCGAGCCCGCTGTCGAGGTGCTCAATCTCTAAGTAAGGCGTGATCTACGAAACCTGGTGAGCGACCAGCGCGAAGATCAGCAACGCGGCTGCAAAATAATCGCTGTGCGTGATTCGGTCGCTGATTGCCGTCCGCCGAAGATAATCAATCAGTCTGCCGGTTGGACACCCAAGTCGACAGTAGCCCATGGGGATTACCGTCGCGATTCCAAGACTGATGAAAGCCAGCACGATGGAACCCCAGCCAGCGATGCGGAATAGGTAGGCATGAAACGGTTCCCAGGATGAGAGGTCGATTGTGGGGAACAGAGTCAAAGCCACGTAGGCGACCATGAGGGTCAGTCCTGGGATGCGCGACAACCAGCGGCTCACGGAATGCGGAAGCTGAACGTGTCGTCGTGACTTCGCACCGGGTCGAATCAATTGCTGGACTGCTCCGTGGGGACAGAGATGGTTGCAGTACGGATTCCCCTTGGTCAGTGGCGGAGCCAACAATGCGACGACGGCGATGGCTGACAACCCTGGTGCCAATCGCCATGCCACGCCCTCGGCCGACCAGCCGGCGATCAGCGCCATCGATATCAGATTGCCAGACCAGAGTCCGATGACGGCCACGACCCAGATCAGCCAAAGCCTGCGCGCCCAACGAATGTGGTACCAACGCAATCGACTGAAAATGGCAGCGATGAGCAAAGTGGCGATCGCAATGATGTCCGTGTTTGCCCAACGAATGGACTCATGCCAACTTGTTTTGTTCGTCGTCGTCTGCAGGGCCCGTTGTTGCGATGCCTGCGCTGCTGCGACAAGCGTATCGGCAACCGTCAGACTGGTCATCGTTGCACCAGACACACCTTCCACACCATTGGCGGCCGGGTCAAAGTTCGCCAGTTCCGCGAGTGTTTGGTCACGGAAGATCGCCCAGAAACCCGCCTCTGTGCGGACGTAATCGACGTAGGGTTCGTTGTCGAAGGAATTGCGGATGCGAATCGCTTCGATCGTTCCGTCCTTCGACATCCGAAGCAAGAGTTCCGTTGGCCCCTGATATCCGAGTAAATCATCGGATAGTGGCCCAGTACGAATGACCTGTCCGAGTTCGTTACCGTCGGGATCTCTCACCTTCCCAGTTGTTTCGTCGAGGGAGACTGCCTCGGGAAACCAATCGGCGACTTCCTCTTGAAGCAGTGCATCACCAAAGACAAGGGACGGGCGGTCTCCGCCGAGTCGCTTCATGACACCTTCGGCCATTGCGAGAGATGTCAGAGTCGCACCGGAAACGGCATCGACCGAAACATCCGCGGGTGGACCGCCCCAGCTCCACGCTTGAAATTGCTTCAGAAAATCGGGATCATTTTGTACTGCAGCCACATGTTCGGTCGTATCCGCACTCGACAGCAGCGAAACTGCAACGACGTTGAGTTTAGGATCCAGCACAATCGCCGATTCCGTAGGTCCACGGTAGCCAACGACGTCCTTTGCGACTGGCAGAGTCCTCGCAATGAAGCCGACTGTGTTGTCCGCAGAGTCGCGAAGCCGCCACGTGCCATTGGAATCGGCATCCGATTCGAGCGTAATCGGAGGCGCGCTACTGGTGCTGCCTACGATGGACTCGGGCAGCGCGATCCTATCGAGTTTGGGCGCAGCGGTAACATCTTCGGTTGATCGCTTCGCCGGCGAAGGAATCGCGAGCAATAACCCAATCACCAAGCAAACACGCACCGCATGTACGGACTTAGCGCGGTATGGACGTCGTGTCGACCGAGGCGTCACCATCAGCGGCAGTTCACTCGACTTCCAGCAGACGAACGGCGTCTACGTGGACTGTCCCATCGGCGCCATCAGTGCTGATCGTGACGACCACCTCTTGTACGCCGGCGAGATCAAGTTGCTCGACGGTGACGACGTCATTCTCACTCTTGGTTCTCTGGTCAATCACATGCTTGCGTACAAAGTCGTCGCGACGAACGGAGACCGGAGTTCGAGTCGATCGATTCGCGTGAGGTTGGGTGAAGACTTGCAGCAGGTAGCGACCCGCCTTCGGGGCTTTGACTTTGAATGTTGCCGTCGCCCCACTATTCGCACCGGCGTATTGGTACCCATAGGCGACGTAATTCTTCAGGCCTGTTCCGCTTGTCCACTTGCCGTCGAGCGTCGCCTGAGCGTCATCGACGACCGTTCCCTTCAGTTTCGCAATATCCAATCCGCTAGGTGGTCCATTGGGTCCAGCCAAGGGTAGCGAGTCGGCTGGGATAACGATTTCGGCCGAAGGTGTGCTGCGATGCGCTTTTCCCGGGAGTCGAAGCAGATCAAGAAGTTCGTCCAGATGCGACTCGTAGACATCTCGCGGTTGGCAGTCATTGACGGCGCAGATGGAGGCGGCTTTCCCAACGACCTCTCCCATCATTCCGCAGGTCTTCATCACGCGAACCGTTCCTAATGCTTCGTGAGTCACACTGATGCAGCGGCCAGCCATGAATAGATTGTCAACATTACGGCTGTAGAAGCAGCGATACGGGACAGGGTACCCGTAGGAACGATCGACGCCCTTGCCATGGACGGCTTTTGAAATGAACGGATTGTCTGGAAACTTTTTGGCATACTGTTCTTTGGGATAGTGCAAGTCGATCGACCAAGTGCTGGGTACGCAGCCGTCAGGAAATTCGCGTTTGCCCACGATGTCATCCTGATTCAAGATGACGTCTCCCAACAGTCGTCGGCTTTCCCTCGGGCCACCGATGTAGGCAATCCAAGTCAGAATCGCGTTGGCATGTTGGTCAGCTCCATCGCGGTTTTTCATCGCGTTGAACGCACCGTAAACGGCGCGAAGGTTCCAGTCGCGAATGCCTTCCGCATCACCGATCGCATCCTTGTCAAACCCACTTTCCCAGAACCACTGGCCGTGGTGATCACGGGGATAGGGGAAGTCGGCCATTTCGAGATCCAGGGCCCATGGTGTTTCCGGGAACTGTGTCGGAGTATCGACTTCGTCCCACGCCCACATGTTGCTCATCCCCATGCGCCCCTTGGGGGTCATCTCGAGATCCGCGTTCGCCCATTGACCGATCCAGCCATGCCCGGTGCAATCGGCAAAGTAGTCACCCAGTATTTTGACTTCGCCGCCGCTGCGCGTGTTCAAAGCGTGAACAGCCGCAACTTTGTTCCCATCCATGTCGACCTGAAAGGCATGATGATTCAGCATCAAATCGATGTTGGGTTCTGCCTCCACAGTACGTTCTTTGAGTGCGTCTCCGAACTCCTCGTAGGTTCCGGGCGACTTCGCGGCTTGATCGGCGAACTCTTCGATGATCTCACCGATGCGAGGAAACTTACCGCGACGAATGTTGCCTTTGGCCCAGACGCGGACCTCGCTTGAACCGTTGCCGCCAAGAACGGGTCGGTCTTGTACCAGAGCAACTCGGCAACCCATCCGGGCCGCCGAAATCGCACTTCCCATGCCCGCGTAGCCACCTCCGACCA
>JBPCVD010000187.1:0-2906 GCA_051010815.1 Rubripirellula sp. | reverse complement strand
GGCGCATCGGAATGCACGATCCACCGACAAAGCTGATGCAGTCGGAATTCAAGAGCGGGCCTTCCACGACGCGCCCACCCAGTGGATTGGGCCGATCAAGGATTACCACGGTGATGCCGAGTTCCTGGCACGCTTTCATGCATTCAAGCAGCGTCCAGATGAATGTATAGACGCGCGTCCCGACATCCTGCAGATCGACAAGAAGATACTCAACGTCGGACAGCATCTCCGGCGTCGGTCGTCGCGTTGCGCTGTAAAGACTGTGTACGGGGATCCGCATTCGCTCGTGTACCGAGCTGGCGGTTTCCACCATGTTTGCCTGCGCGTCACCCCACAGCCCGTGCTGGGGAGTGAAAATTGATCGAAGTTGCCCGGGGAATGCGCGATTGATAACGTCGCAAGCGAGGTTCAGCTGGACATCAACCGACGCCCGGTTCATCAGCAGACCAAGCGGTTTTCCCCGCAGCATCGCAGGCGGTTGCGAGGCACACGATTCAATTCCAACGACGAGAGGGCTCGTGGCCATGCGCGACATCACTGATAGAGGAGCATTTCTTGACGCCGATCCAGGAACGCTTTCAGGTCCTGTTGATAGTCGGATGTCAGCTCGTCCACCGTTCTGCCGGCCAGGATTCCTTCGAAGCAGCGCTGATTGGACAAGAGGCGATTGAGCGAACGAGTGTCCCAATCGACGGGATACAGTTCGTGCAATACGACGGCCACCGCCAGCCCGGTTCGAAGCGGGTCGAAATTGCTTCGATCGGTGACCAGGATGTTCACCCCGCCGCAAAGCTCGTCCTTGTACTTGCTCGCGTCGGGCGTGAACTGACGCGCGACGAACGCGACTCCCGGCAAAGATCGTGAATTCAGAGCGGCAGCGAAATCCACGGCATCGATCCAGGGGGCACCCACAATCTCAAACGGAGTATCGGTGCCGCGACCGACGGACAGATTCGTCGTTTCCAACAATCCAATTCCTGGGTACAGAACTGCTTGCGTTAAAGAACGCATGTTGGGTGACGGGTTGATCCAGAGGCGGCCGCTGGCGTCGAACATGGACTCCCGATCCCATCCTTCGATCGTGATCACCGTCATATCGACATTGAGGGACCAATCCGACCGAAACATTCTCGCCAATTCACCAACCGTCATGCCGTGGCGTACTGGCAGCGTGTGGTAGCCAACAAAAGATTCGCTGCCACCGTCGAGGACGGGGCCCTGGACCGTGACACCGTTGATCGGGTTGGGGCGATCCAGCACGACAAACTGGATGTGATGCTCTGCCGCCGCCCTCATTGCGCCGCCCATCGTCGATATGTACGTGTAAAAACGTGTGCCGATGTCTTGGATGTCAAAAACGAGCGTGTCGATGCCATCAAGCATTTCTTTCGTTGGGACTCGGGTTTCGCCATAGAGGCTGTAAATCTTCAGCCCCGTTGCTTCATCCTGTGAATCACCAATAGCAGCTTGATCAAGCGTTCCTGCAAAACCATGCTCCGGGCTGAACAGGGCAACGAGTTCGAAGTTCGTTCCGTTTCGGAAATGTTCAACCGTTGACTTGCCGCGATAATCGGTCCCCGTTTGGTTGGTAATCAATCCGACCCGCGCGCCGTTGAGAGCGGCAAAGTTGTCGCGCACCAGTACATCGATACCTGCAAGTACTTGACCATGCGAACGATCGATGGTCAGGCAGATGATGGCGGAGAAAATGATCACCGCGCGAAAGAGTCTGGTCATTCCGATTTCCTTGCAACAGCCGGCGTCTCGGCAGGCGGAAGTATTAGACTTGCAACGTAGCCAACGACAAACGTTGCAAACGCGCCGATAATGGCGTACCAGGGCCAAGCGATAGGTGTCGCGAACTTGACCCAGGAAAGGACCGCAATTCCGGCAAAAAAGCCGGCCAGAACACCTCGTTGATGCGCTGACTTGGTAAAGATCCCCAGGGCAAAGACGCCGAGCAATAGTCCCGCCGTGAATCCAGCAATCGCTAGCGCGTCGTTGACGACCGACCTTGAGATTCGGCTGGCGCCAATCCCCACACCAATCTGAATCAAGCCGAACAGCACAGTAAACGCGCGACTGACTCCTAGCAACTGCGGCGAGGAAACTTCACTGCCCTGCCCTTCTCTATCCCGTTGATTCTCAACCCGTCTACTTTCTCGCTGTCGATTCTCGACCCAGGGCCGATAAAAGTCGGAGACCGCTGCCGCCGCCGAAGAGTTGAGTGAACTTGAAAGCGTTGACATCGCGGCGGCAAATACGGCCGCGAGCGTTAGGCCCACGACCCCGACCGGCAGCTGATCAACAATGAACGTCGCAAATACCTGATCGTTGTGCTCGAAAGTTCGTGGTTCAATCCGATCATAAAAGCACGCCAGCGCGACACCCAATAGCAGGAACAACGCAAACTGCAGAAACACGATCACACCACTGGCGATGACGGCTTTCGCGGCGTCCCGCTGGCCACGACTGCTCAGGTATCTTTGCACGAACATCTGGTCCGTTCCGTGCGTTCCCAGTGTCAGCGCCGCACCCCCGATCACTCCGGCCCAGATGTTGTAGTTGGTGGTGAAGATCGTAACGCCGTCAGCGGAGAATCCTGAGTTGAACCAGCGGAAACGATTGGTGCTCTGGCCGAACTCCCAGAGTTCCCCCCATCCTCCGGGGAAGTAGCTGATCAGGATCTGCAGCGCGACGATTCCACCAGTCACGTAAATGACCAGTTGCAGGCAGTCACTCCAGATGACAGCCTTCATCCCGCCAAAGAAGGTGTAAACGATCGTCGCGATTCCGATCACGATGATGCAGACATCAAGGTTCGTTCCAAGTACTTTTTCTAATGCCAGACCTGCGAGGAACAGTCTCAGACCGTCACCCAGATTTCTGGTCACCAGAAAAAGCAT
>JBPCVD010000186.1:0-9767 GCA_051010815.1 Rubripirellula sp. | reverse complement strand
ACATGACCTCTTTCACGACACCGGGTACCAAGAGGTGCTTGCCGGCATGGACGATTGGCTGCAGCAATGCGTTTCTTCCGATCGTTGAATTCGGGCCACTGCCTGAGAACAAGCTGACAGTAGAAGTCGGCTCCTGAATGCTTAGCGATCGCGGCGTCACGTGCGATGTGCGCATTGATCGAATACCAGCCGACGACCGGCATGGCGCCACAGTTCGGCAGCCGCTCAAAACGATCGCGGATTTGAGGGAAGTGGGACGCCGCAACGCGTTGCCAAGCTTTTCGGACCCGGACCCGGCAAACGCGGCAACGGTAGCAAGATTCTGAACGCGTATTCGCCGCTCGCGACCAGCATGGTCAGCTCGGGAAGGCGTTCGGCCCCAAATTCGGAAAGCAGGTTTGGGATATCAAACGACCTGCTGCAAAATGGTCCTCCTACCTTGCCGCAGGAGCTGGGAGCGAAGTTTGTTAAACTTGCACGCACGAAGCCCGGCTTTTTCCACCTGAACCAGGTCGTGTTGTATGGCACTCCTCTCCACCCTGACGCATCCGAATCCCGCTAGCTCGGTAGGGTGGAAGAGACTGCATCAGATTCGGAGGCTGACTGTGATTGCAGTCGGCCTTTTCTTTTGCCTTGGCACAGATTCGATTCCGGCAGACGAATCAGGTTTTCGCGTCGGCGTGCGATTCTTATCTCCGAAGCGTGCCGAGGTGCGGTGGGAGTCTGATTTTTCAGGGAGTGCATCGGTTGCGTTTGGACCGACGCGCAAGCTTGGCACGATCGTCGAATCGAGCGAAACGGGTGCGACTCATCGCGTGATCGTCGATGGGTTGGTCGCGGGCGAAACCTACTTCTACCGAATCGGCGTCAAGAACGACGGACGCCGAAAGTTGAGCCCGTTTTACGAGTTTGACACGCGGATGAATTACACATTGCCGGAATTCGATTCGCAGCCAGCCAAGCTTAGCCTGGAGACCGTGAAAACCGTCGTCACGCATCTGCCACATCAAGGAGGGTTTGCAGTTGTGGCGGGCCAGGCCGTGACGTCATGGGCAGAGACTCTTGCATCGGAATCAGCTCTGACTGTTGTGGCCAGCAGCACCGACGAGGATCAGGTGCAGCGGTTAAGGCAGAGCTGGCAAGCACGTGGAGTCTATGGGCTTCAGTTGTCAGCGCAGCGTTCCGATGCGATCCCACGGGGAATCGCAAACCTAGTGGTTGCGAACGCGGATCAACTCGAGGAGATGCGCGAACTGCTATCCCCCGGCGGCGTACTCGTGTTGTTGGATGAACCGGCTGATGCGGATGCGTGGATGAAAGTGGACGAGCAGGTTTGGCTACAGACACAAGCCGCTGACACGGACTTGGCCGAGTGGGGGCATCAATACGGTTCCTCCGCGAATCTGTCTTATTCCGGCGAGACTCTTTCAGGTGCGGATGAAACGCACGAATTGGAAGTCCGGTGGCTCGGCAAACCAGGGGCCGATTTTGGGATCGATCGGAATCCTCGAATGCCAGCGCCCCTGGCAGTAGGTGGGCGTGTGCTCCACCAAGGTATGAATCGAATGATCGCTCTGGATGCGTTCAACGGTGCCGTGCTGTGGTCGCTGGAGATACCCGATCTGCGACGTGTGAACATTCCACGCGACTGCTCGAATTGGTGCGCGGACAAAGAACATGTTTATGCGGCAACGCACGATTGCCTTTGGGTGATTGACGCGGCGACCGGCGAGATGCTGCACACGCTCCAGTTGCCTGGTCCTTACGACGGTCATCATGAATGGGGGTACATCGCAGCAACCGATGACATGCTGATCGGTTCGGCGGTGAAAGGAGACAGTATCTATGAAGAGTTTTGGAACAAGGCGGCTTGGTATGACGGGAAGGGCGAAGCCGCAACTTCAAAGATTTGCGCGGATGCGATCGTCGCCTATGACAAAACGTATGGCGACCTGCTTTGGAAGTACGAGATGGATGCGGGAGTGCAGTCCACGATTACGATCGTCGACGACCAAATTCTCTTCGTAGAAACCGTTGATCCCGAGCTTCAGGATCAGGCCAGTGGTAAATTGACGAATCAGCAAATCTGGCCCAATGCCTCAGTGGTCTGTCTTGATCGCAAGACGGGATCATTGCTTTGGCGGAAGCCTGTGGCCCAACAAGGAGACGATCAGATCGTTGCGTTCGGCCTAGCTGATGATCAACAGTTCGTGTTGCAGACATCGTTTGGTGGTCAATTTCACTTCGTTTCCTATCGCCGCGAAGATGGGGAAATGCAGTGGCAGCGAGATGTGAAATGGCCGTCAGACAATCACGGTGCGCACATGCAGCATGCCGTTCTGATGGACGGAAAACTGTTTGTTCAACCGCACATCCTCGATGCTGCGAGCGGCAAAGTGTTGCAGACTGGAACGCTTGGGAAGCGGAGAGGGTGTGCGACGCCGATCGGAAGCGGAGGCTCGATTTTGTACCGGGGTGGTACGGGACCTCTGTCATTGTGGTCACTCGAGAATGAGAAACCGACGGAGTTCGCGCGTTTGCGTCCGAGTTGTTGGTTGAGCACGATACCGGCCCAGGGCATGCTGTTTTCGCCGGAAGCGGGAGGTGGCTGTTCGTGCGGCGGTTGGATGGAATGCTCGATCGGATTCGCGCCCCGCAAAGCGACAAGTTCTGGGGAGGACGTGGATGAAGTCACCGAGACGCGTTCACCTTCGGGATCGGACAATGAGTCCGTTGGAGGGAGGCCATGATCACTCGCTCTATCATCAAGATCCTTTTCATTGTCGCGGTCTGCTCCACCGCATCCGTCGTCGTAACGCCTCCTTTGGCGGCTGATGACAAAACGCTGGGGAAGCAAGGCGAGGCAGCTTCGAAGACCGTTGGAGATTCGAAATCCGAGGCCTGGTCGACGTATCGGCATGACAATCGCCGGAGCGGAGTGACCGCGGTCGGACTGTCATTTCCGCTTGAAAAGAAGTGGGAGTATCGGTCTCCACAGCCGCCGCAAATGGCCTGGACAGGTCCCGCCAAGTGGGATGCGTACTCAGGCAACAGTGGCCTTCAGTCGATGCGAAACTTCGACCCCTGTTTTTACGTGACCGCGGATGACGTCAATGTTTACTTTGGATCTTCTGCGGACGATGCGGCTCACGCGATTGACCAAGAGACAGGTGAAAAACGATGGAGTTACGTCACTGGGGCAGCGGTCCGTTTTCCGCCAACGATCGTTCGAGGACTCGTCTACTTCGGATCGGACGATGGATGCGTCTATTGCTGCGATGCGATGACGGGGGAATTGAAGTGGCGCCAGTCCGCCAATGAACCCGACAAGCGAATCGCGAGCAATCGAAAACTGATTTCGCTGTGGCCTGTTCGCACGGGCGTCCTTGCCGATGAGACGCATGCGATCTTTGCTGGCAGCTTAGTGCCATGGGAGAAATCCTACTTGTGGTCGGTCGATCTTGAGACCGGAGAGGCCGACGGTGATCGCTGTTTTCGACGCGAGCTTTCCGGAGTCACCCTGCAGGGCGCGTTGTTAGCGTCGTCGCAACGGCTGTACGCTCCGCAAGGACGAGCGGCGCCGCTGACGTTCGATCGGAGTAGCGGTGAGCCACGCGGCAAGGTCGGAGAAGCTGGCGGAGTCTTTTGCGTGCTTTCGGAAGACGAGATGTTGTTTGCCGGCCCACCGCATCAGAAGGAGAAGGATGATCAGATCCGTGTTGCCGACATGGCGTCGCGTGGATCGGTCGCTTCATTCAGTGGCACCGATCGAATTTTGGTCGATGACGATGTCGCTTGGTTGGCGGTGGGCGGAAAACTGAAACGATTGAACCGCCAGCAGTACGTCCAGGCACAGCGACTGCGAGCGCGCAGCCAGAAGGATATGAAGGAGGGACTCATCTCGCCGACAATTGGCCAAGCGGTCACGACGAAGTCAGAAGAGCGAATGCGCGACGCTTGGGGTTGGGAAGTGGACTCCGCCGCGCCCCTCGATCTGATCAAGGCTGGGAACTGCGTCGTCGTCGGAATGGATCGCGGCGTGGCAGCCTACGATTCTGATTCGGGGCGGGAACTGTGGCGTGAGGAGGTGGTCGGCGCCGTCCATGGATTGGCAGTCGCCAACGGAATCCTCTTTGTCAGCACGGATCTTGGGCATATCCATGCGTTTGGGGCGTCCCGATGAGGCGGTGCGTGCACCGACGGATCGCGCGTGACGGTCGAAGGGTATGCGTGCTTTTGTTTCTCACCGTGATCTGGCTCTCTTTGTTCGCCACAACGGTAATCGCGTGCAAGGTACCCGTCTTCCGGTACGCATTGGAGCGTTGGAACACGGACCGTTACAAGATGATCGTCATGGTCGATGACGGCACGGGAGACTCTGCCAAAGAGTCGATCGAAATGCTGCGAGGTAGCGACGCGTCGAAAGACGCCAATGTCGATATCGAAGTGATCAACATGGATCAACTTTCAGAGCAGCAACTCTGGCAGCTGGAGGACTTTGACCCCGATGTGCAGACGCCCCACCTACAGGTTTTTTACCCGGAGCGAGAAGGTCGTCGTCGACTTTGTTGGGAAGGCCCGATGAGCTTGGAGGTCGTTCGCGGTTGGCTCGATTCACCTCTGCGTGCAACGCTCCAGCAGGACCTTGTCGGAGGTGCTTCGGCGGTCTGGCTCTTCATCGAAGGTCCAGATTCGGATGTCAATGCGGAAGTCGAACGCGTCGTGCAACAAGGCCTACGCTTAGCTAGCGATCAAATCTTGATTCCCGATGGTGTCATCCCCCGAGATGGAGCGAGCGAGTACATCAGATCTCATCCCGGCGCCTCCATGGATGATGTCCTTCGAAGTGACGTCCCGCTACGTGTTGATTTTCAGGTTCGGCGACTGGCCCGCAGTGATACCGATGAGATTGCGGTCCGAAAGATGGTGACCGGTTTGGCGGCGTCGGCGGACGTACCCTTGCTTGTTCCGATCTTTGGACGCGGAAGGATGTTGGATGCGATCGATGCGAGCGGAATCGATTCGGAAACAATTCTGAATGCTTGCCGCTATATGGTGGGTGAATGCAGTTGTACGGTGAAGACTCAGAATCCCGGTGTCGACATGTTGATCAGTACCGACTGGCCGTCAGCACTCGGAGGCGAAACGATTGTTCTGGTGGAAGCACCACTGAATGCAACGCCGCAGGTGATCGACATTCCTTCCGGATCTGTCGTGGTCGCGGAGACCGAACGACGATCCCTCTTCAGTTGGGGAGCCGTTGGCGTGAGCGTGGCATTGATGAGCCTCCTGCTCTGTATCATGGTTTGGCGAAGAATCGTCTGAAAACGTCCTGCGTTCGCCTTGCTCAGTCGGGTAGCCAAAGAGAGGCGTCGGCTGAAGCTTGCCCACGACGCCTCGCCTTGATTCTGACGTACGGCGCCACATAGCTAGCGCGGTCGGCGAAAGTTCCGGGGGCAGCGTCCTTCTTCGCGTGCAGCGGTTCGCTCAGATCCTCCACAACGAATCCGGCCCGGCACATGCCGCCGACGATTTCCTCCCAGCGATGAAGAAACTCGACGGCGCCCGTTTCGCGAAGCCGCTTCGCATTGGTGGATGGGGAGTTTGGGGCGGGGACGGGCGACTCGCGGTAATACCGATGCTGCAGCGCGTAGGTTCCGCCCGCTGGCTCGAGACTGGCTTGCAGGCTTGTCGGTTGCTTGTGCTGACTGATGTAAATCCCCTGCGGACGCGTCACCCGAGCAACCTCGGCAAAGACAGGTTGGATTCGAGGCAAGTAGCAGGTGCTGACGGGATGGATGACGATATCGAATTCGCCGTCCTGGAGCATGCTGAGTTGATCCATCGACGTCTCGAACAATCGCAGCGAATAGCCCCGCTCTGAGGCCACGCGGCGGTCGAGTTCCAGCATGGAACCACTCAAATCGACGACCGTGACATTGGCACCCGCCTCGGCGTAAAGCGAGCTTTGACGACCGCCCCCGGCCGCCAGACAGAGCAGATTTCGGCCGCGAATCGAGTCGCCAAGCCAGCCCGCGGCATCGACGGTCGCCAACGGATTCGCAAGCTCCTCGTCTTTGGCGGGGCGGCAAAGGGGAGCCTCAGCGTCCGCCATCGCGTCATAGACTTTGCGATTTGTACTCAGGATTTCTCGCTGATCCATTTCGGTTTTGGCCAAAAAATGCGGAAAGAGGAAACGTTTCTGCGACGCGAAATGCCGCGAAACAGCGAAGAAACGCGTGTATTAGGGAGATTTCGGCCACGTCGCGGGAACTTTGCGCCTCGCCGTAGCATCGGACTCTTATCAGTAGCACAGGATGCAGCTGATTGAAGTTATCATGCCCCAACTGTGCATCTTGTCGCGGTTTGGGTCCACAACTGGGCTGGTCCGCCATTCGCGGCGACACGGTTTAATTTATGTCACTTCCAAAAGAACTTCTCGACCAACTGCTAACTGGGTATCTGGACGATGCTCTGAGCGCTGACGAACGCGCTCGAGTTGACCATTTGCTTCAAACAGACGACTCGGTCGCCGAGGAGTTGGCTCAGCTACAGGATTTGAAAAAATCCCTCAAAGCTGTCTCGCTGGCCGACTCTGATATCAAGCTGGATGCAGGTTTTGCAGATCGCGTTTTAGGCGAGGCAGTTGCCCGCGCCAGAGCCGAAGGTTTGTCGGAGGATCATCCTCTGATTCGCCTGGAAGAGCAACCGAGCAAAGCGACCCCGATTTCGCCCGCGTCGTCCTCGTGGCGGCTGGCGAGCGTCATGGTGGGGCTGGCAGCTTCGATTGCTTTCGCGGTCATCATGTTGCGTCCGAATGGTGACAATGGTGCTCCTGATGGCACCCAGATCGCCGACACCGATCCAACTGTCAATGTTCCCACCGCGACTGGCCTCGTTACAGATCGTGATGAGCTTGGTGGAGACTCGGTACTGGTTCCTGAACTGATCGCGGACGCGAATGTCGATAGCCAGGGGACAGATGAGGTAGCTGTTGTAGCTCCGGATTCACTCTCTCCCGACAATTCACTGGTCGCAGAGAGCAACGGGCAAGTTGGTCCGGATACCGGGATGGAATCGATCGCAGTGGCAGACGCTCCTGTGACTCAAACTGTGCCGAATCCTACCGACGTTGTGGCTGTCAGCCCTGAAACACACGCCCCGCGATTGGGGGCGATCATGGTCCTGAATGTGACTCGCACCGAGGCTGGGCGTTCTTCGAATGCCGTGAAGGAAGCGATGGAGCTTGCTTCGATTGGCTCACCAATTGAGAAGAAGATCACCGAGGAAGTCGCTGGTTTCGTCGAAGCTGCCGCCCTCGCTGGAGATGGCGAATATTCGGTCCTTTACCTGCAGGCTCCCTTGAGAGATCTCGATCGTTTGTATCTTCGCTTGATTGCGGATGAGGCTGGCATCGAGTCGATCGGGATGACGCTTGCGATGAAGGCTCCCGTGATGAACTTGGTCAGTAATCTTCGACAAGATCCGAAATCCATTCGACACGATCAAGCATCGTTGCAGTTGGTCAGCGATGACGCGGCCGTCGCTCAACTCGCAGGTGAGTTGGGTGGGATGGCGTACATGTCTGGCCGTAGCGTTGCCGCTCCGAGCAGCGGATCGGATGAGATAGGTGAGATGCTGCTACTTGTCCGCTAGGCATCGAGCGACGAAATCTCAACACAAAACAAAAGCCCGCGAAGACTACTTCGCGGGCTTATTTGTTTTGAAAGTAACGCTGGGACTGCGATCGACAAGTTGACCGAGAGCGTGTGATCAATGGCGATGGTTTTACGATACCGCCCGTTCTAGCCCACGCGCTGAAGCACGACATCGAGCGTCTTTCGGAGGGCGGCGCCGCTGGAACGCATGCCCTGCATTTCCTTGGGCCACAATTCGAGTTCCATGCGGTCCAGGACTCCCGCTCGTCCGACGACAGTGGGAACGGACAAAGCAACATCGCGGACGCCGAAGCATCCCGATTGAACGCTACTGACCGGGAGCACGCAACGACGGTCCAGAGCGATGGCCTCGATGACATCACGAATGGCGATGCCGACGGCAAACCCAGCACCACCCTTGCGTTTGATGACCTCCGCGCCGCTACCACGTGTGCGTGTGAAGAGTTGGTTCGCGAGGCCTGGGTTCCAGTTGGGATGTCGATCCAAGGGAAGGCCAGCAATGGTCGCGCTGCTCCAGATAGGCACCATCGAGTCGCCATGCTCGCCGAGGATCAAAGCCTTGGTCTGAGTGGGGGGAGCCGATAGCTGTTCTGCGATGAGCGAGCAGAAGCGGATCGTATCGAGTTGCGTCCCCAGTCCAATCACTTGATCGACTGGCAGCCCGAGCTTTTGCGCCGCAACGTAAGTCAAAATGTCGACTGGATTGCTAACCACAACGACGATCGCAGAAGGCTTGGGGCCAGCTGCCTTCACGTCCGCCAGAATCTGCATGAAAAGGTCGGTGTTCCGATTGATCAAATCGAGTCGCGACTCATCCGGTTTGCGACGCAAGCCTGCGGTGATGCAGATCACATCGCTGGACGGAATGTGCTCGTAGCCTCCGCCGCTGATCACTTGGTCCGCAACACTGGGACCGCCATGTTGTAGGTCAAGCGCTTGCCCGACGGCAAGCTCTTGATTGACGTCGAGCAATGCGATTTCGCGGGCGATTCCACCACACTGCAATGCGAATGCGGCGCAAGAACCGACGAGTCCGCCGCCGCCGATGATCGAAACTTTCATGGAATGTATGCCAAATATCTGTCGAGGATGTTGGGTTGGTTAGACGTGAGCGAATTGCCCATCGTCCTTCTAAATGATTTGCAGGCGGGACGGACTTAGCTCTTTTGCATCTGACGAATCACTTCATCCGTGATCGCCTTGACCAACGCCTCTTGGTTGCCATTTGGAGTTCCGGCAGCCTCTGGCTTGACCGAAGGTGGAGCGGGGAATGCTCGTCGCTCAACACCCGACTCGGCCCAAGAATCGCGGAAGATATCGTTCGCACAGATATCGCAGTCTTCGTACTCCGTGGTGTTGCGGGGATCCTTGTAACCCCATTGGTCTTTCAGATCCAAGAGTTCTTTTGACTTCTGGCCGCCCAGGAACGAGACATTGCCGAGTTGCTTTGCCAACATCAGCATGCGGCAATAGGAATCCAGGATTTCAGTCCACCAATAGGCCTGCTCCACGCTTTCGCCGTAGCTGACTGTGCCGTGGTTCGCCAAAATCATGACGTTCGTGCGATGGACGAAAGGGATGATTGTGTCAGCGAATTCCTGTCCCCCAGGAGTCTCGTACTTGGTGATCGGAACGTCGCCAAGAAAGACCTCGACTTCCGGAAGAATGCACTGTGGAATGGGTTCCCGTGCGATCGCGAAGGCCGTGGCATGTGGCGGGTGGCAATGCACAACACTCTTGATGTCTTCACGCTGGCGATAAATCTCGAGGTGAAGCAACGCTTCACTCGATCGCTTCTTACGCCCAGAAATCTGCTTTCCGGTCATGTCGACCAAAGAGATGTCGTCTGGTTTCAGAAAGCCTTTGCAATGAAGTGTCGGCGTGCACAATACCTCGTTTTCGCTGACCCGAACGGTGATGTTCCCATCATTGGCAGCAGCGAATTGGCGGTTGTAGATTCGGCGACCGATGTCGCAGATGTCTTGCTTGATTTTATGAAGGTTTTGCATCGATTGATCCTTGTTGTTGTAGGCCAGGCCACCGCGGCCAACACCCATGGATGCCAGACTCTCGCCCGGCCTACGGTTC
>JBPCVD010000185.1:0-3870 GCA_051010815.1 Rubripirellula sp. | reverse complement strand
GTCTGCTGAGGTTTGTAGCCGGGAGTATCGACGTTGGCCAAATTGTTGCTCAACACCTTCATTCGGTGACTTTGAGCGTGAGCGCCAGCAGCCGATAGGTAGACGCCGTATGGCATGAGAATGCCCTCAGGAGGATGGGAAGCGGCTTTGATTCTTGGGGTTAACACTTCCCCGGAAGCGGGCACAAGGCCAGAAGCTGCGAGCAAACACCGCGTTTTTGGGGGCTCGCCGATTTTTGACAACAAACGTAGACTTAAATAAGTCGGCACCCTTTCCGCCCCCAATTTCCGCGCCGCTCGCGCCCCGATCGATGCCCAGCGAACAAGACATTTACGAAGAACACGTCCTCGATCACTACGAGGACCCGTACCACCGCGGCCCACTCGAAGGCGCCACCCACGCGCACGAGGCGGATAATCCGCTCTGTGGAGACGTGGTCCACATCGACCTGAAACTGTCACCCGATGGCACCGTCACCGAAGCTTGGTTCGACGGTGACGGATGCGTGATCAGCCAAGCCTCGGCATCGATGCTGATCGAGAAGATCGAGGGCAAGAACATTCAGGAACTGCAGGACTTCACGGCCAACGAAATGCTGGAACTCTTCGGTCCCAAACTCACCCCCAATCGTCAGAAATGCTGCCTGCTTTCCTGGCGTGTCCTGCAAAGCGCCGTCCACGCCCCACTCGATCCGACCGCCGACGATGACGATGGCCCGAGCTTCAGTGGGCCAAGCTTGGGCGAGGAGTCGTAACCGAGCCCAACGACGGGTCCGTCTGTCGAATCCAACGTGGACGCGACGAATTCGCCAAACGCCTTACCATCCACCGAGAAGAGCCAAGTGTCTGCAACGCAATCCCCGAACGATTCCGCGACCGGCAACGCACCCAACGGCGAATCCAATCTCCTCGCGGCTCGCGACGACTTTCCGATTTTGAGTCGCAAGGTCGCAAGCGGCGCACCGCTCGCGTTCCTCGACAACGCCGCCAGCACTCAACATCCGCGTCAAGTGATTGATGCGATCAGTGACTGCTATGAAAACTACTATGCCAATGTCCATCGCGGGATTCATACGCTGAGCGAGGAATCGACCGGCCGCTATGAACAGGCGCGTCGCCGGGTCACCTCTTTCATCAACGCCGGCTCGACACGTGAAGTCATCTTTGCAGCCGGCACGACCGCCGCGATCAACACGGTCGCCCATAGCTGGGGCAATACCCGCGTCGGTCCCGAAGACACGATCCTGCTTCTGATCTCCGAACATCACGCAAACATTGTTCCATGGCAACAGTTGTCGGAACGAACGGGTTGCAAAATCCATTTCATGCCTTTGGAAGAAGACTTCGGCATCAGCACCGATTCGGTCGGCGAAGCGCTGCAACGATTGCGTCCGAAGATGTTTGCATTCGCGGCGGCCAGCAACGTCCTGGGGACCGAATTTCCGGTTCAGGACTGGACAGCCATGGCTCACCAGGTCGGCAGCACGGTGCTGATCGATGCCGCCCAAGCTGCGCCGCACAAACGAATGGATGTGCAAGCTTGGGACGCAGACTTCGTCGTTTTCAGCGGCCACAAAATGTGTGGCCCCAACGGGATCGGCGTGCTGTATGGCAAGGAAGCGTTGCTCGACTCGATGCCACCGTTCCTGGGCGGTGGTGCGATGATCCATCGCGTCACGACCGAAGGATTCGAACCTGCTGAACTGCCCGAGAAGTTTGAAGCAGGGACACCGCCGATCGTCGAGGCCATCGGACTCGAAGCTGCGATCGATTACATCACGGCGTTGGGCCTCGATCGAATCGAGGCCCACGAACGGGCTTTGTGCGCTCGTGCCGACGCCGGTCTCCGAGCCATCGATGGTGTCCGAATCATCGGACCGGGACCGCAGCACAAAAGTGGAATCGTCAGTTTCGTCGTCGACGGTGTGCACTCACACGACGTTTCTCAGCAACTCGACACCGCAGGAATCGCCGTCCGTGCGGGACATCACTGCACGATGCCCCTTCACCAAGCGTTGAACATTTCTGCCAGTACACGCGCGAGTTTCTATTTTTACAATACGATGGAGGAGGCGGAGCGATTGATCGAAGCCGTCGCAGAGGTTCGCACGAAGTTCGCTCCCTCGGGCCGCAAACGCCGACGACGGCAGTGATCGGAGATGGATCAGGCAGCTGGAATGGGCACATTCCGTCACACCTGATCGGAATGGCTTTGAGTGGGTGTGGGAATGGAGTGGTCTGCCCCAGCTGCTTCAACGCAACGGAATCGATCGATCATGGCGGCCGTTTCCCATGTCCACGGTGACCAGTGACCAACAGCGATCGCTGATCCACCGCGACCGATGACCAACAGCGATCGTTGATTCACCGTGACCGTTGCCCCAGGGCAACCTGCGATCCAGGGCAACCTGCGATCCACAGCGACCGATACTCGATGACCGATACTCGATGACCGATACTCGATGACCGACAGCAACGACATCGACGAACTGACTACCCTGCTCTACCGATCGCGACGTTGAGTTCTGTCACGCGTATTTCTACCCAAGGGGCCCCATGACTCGCTCGTTCACGCAAGTCGCCATTTCCATCGTTAGCATGCTTGTGGCTATCTGTTTGCCGACTGCAAATCTGATGGCGGGACTTGGCCCCGAGAACGTGATCGTCGTCGTCAATGCTGACTCACACGCGTCGCGGACCATTGCCAACCACTATGTTCAGCTACGTCAGATCCCTTCCTCGAACGTGATCTTTCTCGAAGACGTGCCAACCGGGCTGCTGATCAGCCTCGAGGATTTCAAGACAAAGATCCTGCGTCCCGTCTTCTCGCAACTTGATCAACGGCGCGGCGCCGCTCAAGCTCGCGTCGTGGCCTACTCTGCTGACTTTCCAACCTCCGTCAACATATCGGAACACACCCGTCGCCTTACTGCGCCGGAGCAAAAGAAATACCAGAAGCCGATCGCCTCGATCAGCGGCCTGACTTATCTGTACCAATTCGTGTTGAGCGATAGCGAACGTTATCTCGACTGGGGTTCGAATCTTTACGCGCGCGGCCCCTTCGCACGAACCTTTGCCAATCCGTTCCTGGACGAGTCACGACGTCAGCAATTCGATGCCGCCGATGAGCACTTTAAGAAGGAACGCTTCTCGAAGGCGGCGGACGAGTTCGAAAAACTTTATCAGGCCCACCCAACCATTAGCGCGTTAGCGATTCGTGCCGCAGAAGCGAAGAGCCAGCTTGGCGACAGCGTGTCCGCGACGCAATGGATTGAACGAGCGGTCAAATCGGGTTGGCAATCAGGCCGCTATCTTGACGAGCACGAGACTTTCGATTCGCTGAAGGATGGCGATCAGCTGAAGGCAATCCGATCGCGTCTGTCGAACATGCCGATCGATCAACAGCCGCCCGTGAGTTTCGCGGCAAACGTCGGTTGGTCCAGAAATGGATCACGTGTCGCTACCAATGACGGCGTTCCTTACATGATGTCATGCATGCTGGCCGTCGTGCATGATCGAGGCAGCTCCGTCGAACAGGCCGTGCAAGTACTGCGGCGCGCGGGCGAATCAGATCACGCCCAGCCCGACGGGGAGTTCTGGTTCACAAGCACAGCAGACATTCGCACCAAAACCCGTCTTCCTGCGTTCGGCGATGCTCGCAGCTGGCTCCATTCGCTCGGGCACGACGTCGAACTATTGCACACCAATTTGCCAGAACGTGCGGGCAATTGCGTCGGGCTCATGCTGGGAACTCCCTCCATGAAACTGGAGGATCGCAACTGGGAATTCACCCCGGGTGCGATCGCAGAAAACTTGACCAGTCTGAGCGGAAAATTCGACTCGGCGTCACAGTCGAAGATCACGAACCTGC
>JBPCVD010000184.1:0-15586 GCA_051010815.1 Rubripirellula sp. | reverse complement strand
TCCTGGCATCACTCGAGGCACCTTTCTTTTCAGAGCAAGACCGTATCGAGACACTATTCCTCTCGACGTTGTCGCGGCTACCATCCGACACTGAAATGGAGACTTGCAAACAGATGATCACCGGCCTGAAGACTGCGGAATCACCTGGCTCATCGGAACAACAGCGGCAAGCCACTGCCGACCTGCTTTGGGTTCTACTCAACACTGCGGAGTGCGCGACATGTCCCTGAAAACGAACATCGAACGACGACAGTGGATGCAATTCGCGACGCTCGGTGCCGTTGGTGCCGCTTCAAGCGGTTGGCTTCCCGCCCTAGCGGAGGCATCTGAAAAGTCGACCGATCGGCATTGCGTCTTGCTCTGGATGTCGGGTGGCCCAAGCCAGATCGACACCTTCGATATGAAGCCGGGTCATAGCAACGGCGGAAGCTTGAAGGAAGCATCAACCAATGTCGCTGGCTTAAAGTTCAGTGAGCACCTGCCGCAATTGGCGCAACAGGCCGATCAACTGGCGGTCCTACGGGGAGTGAGCACGAAGGAAGGTGACCACGAACGTGGGACGGTACTGATGCGTACCGGGCATATCCCTGGAGGTCCCGTTCGCTATCCGTCGATCGGTTGCTCGCTGTCGAAATCGCTCAGCCATGAGGTCGCTGAACTCCCCAACTACGTGAGCATTTCGCCAGGTCCCTTTGCGAGAAATTCCATCAGTCCTGGCTTCTTGGGACCAAAATTCGCTGCCACCTCGGTGGCCTCGATGGGCGGTACCCCAGCAGACGATGGGTTTGCCCAGTTGCGTGTCGACTATCTGAATCTTGCTGGACATATCCCACCGGAACGTCATGAGGCACGGTTGCAATTGTGGAGATCGATGCAGGACCAATTTCTGTCATCCCGTAATACAACAAACGCGGTCGCACACAACACGGTGTACGAGTCTGCAATCCGAATGCTTGGCAGTGATGCGAAGAACGCCTTTGATCTTTCAGAAGAGAGCGACAGTGTTCGTGAAGCATACGGCCGAGGCAGTTTCGGCCAAGGTTGCTTGATGGCTCGACGACTCATCGAACGCGGCGTTCCATTGGTGGAAGTCACGCTCGGCCAAGGCTTGGGGTGGGACACGCATACCAACAATTTTGATCGCGTGCGGCAACTGAGCGAGCAATTGGATGCAGGCTGGGCAACACTGATGCGAGAGCTCAAGGACCGGGGACTGCTCGAACGGACGACGATTCTCTGGGCCGGTGAATTTGGACGTACCCCGGCAATCAATCAAAATGGTGGTCGCGATCACTTTCCCCAGGCGTTCTCCTGTGTCATGGCGGGCGCCGGGATCGCTGGTGGGCAAGCCTACGGTGCGACAAGCGAAGATGGCACCGAAGTTATCGATGGCAAGATCGACCAACAGGATCTCCTTGCGACGCTCTGTCAATCGCTGGGTGTCCGCCCGTCGACAGAGAACATCGCCGAAGGGGGTCGTCCGATCGCGATCGCCGAAGGTCGTGTGATCTCCGAGGTACTCCTCTAATGGATCGCCGCGGTTCGCCTCGGCCGGACGTTCGTTCCGGCCTGATCTTCCAGCTTTCATTGGCTTTCCTGCTGATCGCCGGCTGCCAAAAGCCCAGCGACACCAACGTCGCTCCGCAGTCGTCCGGCGAACCGTCGAACGCGTCACTGAATTCGGAATCACAGACGAACAACCTTGCAACGGCTAAACCTTCGCCGCCGCCCTCGGGCTCAACGGAGCAGGTACAACCCGCAGAAACTCTTGCCGGCTCGGATGCGTCGAAGACTTCGGAAATGACCAACTTCTCGGGGGACACAATGCCCGAGCAAAGAAAGGAAGAGGTATCCGAAGGTGATCCCGTGGCCTCCATCGAGGCAACCCCAGGTGATGACACCGTTGGTCGCGAACAGCCAGCCGATACTCCTGACGATGACTCTCTCCCTGTCGACCTCTCCGACGCCGTGCGTTTACTTCTACCAACCACTGCGGGACCACTCGTTGTTGCCGTTGACCTGAAAATCGGCGACGAGTCTTCGCAACAGGCGTTTGAAAGACGCGTTCGTCAGGTGATGGAACAAGCGAGTGACGGCAAAGACCTGACATGGCCAATGCTCTTTGAGCACGTTGCCAGCGATGCTCAGCAGTTCGGACGGATGCCGATCAATTCCAATCAATATCAAAACATGATTCGGGTTTATGACAAGAACCGAAACAAACGACCTGATGATGATGAAGTCGCCAAGTTTCTGTTTCGAAGTTCTGGATTTACCGTGCCCTTCCGCCTTGTGGGAAGCAACCATTTTCGCGACGTGAATCGTTCACAATCGAACCTATTCAAGGCGTTTGATCGAAACGACAATCGACGAATTGAGCCGCAAGAAATGGAGTTAGCAGCCGATTCGTTACTCCGACTGGATGTCGATGGCGATCGACGAATAACCGTAAGCGAAGTGGTCGATCCCCAACAAAACGAAGACGCATGGCAAAGCCGGCGATCGAGTCGATGGGGCGAAGTTGCCATGGATATTTCGGGCTACATCGACTGGACCATGCTTGCCTATACACTCGACGAAACCCTAAGGCATGGAGTTTACGGTGCCGCCAAGAACTCCATCGCGCGACTCGATCGAGATGATGACGGCCTCATCAGTGGTGAAGAAGCGAAGCAACTGGCGACAGTGGAACCTGACATTGCGATCCACGTGCAGTATGGTTCAAAAGTCAACGGCACACCCGAGGTGAAGGTCCTGAAGCTTTCCGACGACATCCGTGACGCTGTTGATGTGGTCATGGACGGTTCCACCGTTGGACTCCTTGGCGACGGGCTTCAGTTGATCGTTCGCGCCACAGATGTCGGCGCACCGCCCAATCGAATTCCTCCGGAAGCATTCGCCGCTCTCGACGCGAACAACGACGGTGGACTCGATGAGTCGGAAATACCGGACGGTGCGTTCACGGACTACTCCTTTGAGGACTTGGACGCGAACGGCGACGAAAAACTTACTTTGAGCGAGATTCGCGAAGGCATGATTCCGAATGCTCCTATCTGGGGTGTTCAAATTCGTGGGCGTGGCGCCGAGTCTCCCGATGGTGTATTCACTTGGTTGGATCAGGATCGTGACCACGTACTCTCCGAACGCGAGATCGCGCAGGTTGTAGATCGGTTGCACTCAATCGATTCCGCGAAGCATCACAACTCCAACTCGGTCACTGACGACAACCAATCGGACACAATCCGCGCGCTGGACATTCCCGATACGTTCGTATTGCACTTCACGCGTGGCGACCCTTCCCAGAACGAACAGCTATTTCAGGTCAACGATTCCAGTCAACAGACGCCGCGTCCCTGGCCACGATGGGCGGAGTCGATGGACATCAATCGGGACGGCGACATCTCTCGGGCTGAATTCCTGGGACATGCCGAACAATTCCGGGAGCTCGATGCCAATGGAGACGGCTTCATCCACGCGGATGAGTTCGAGTAGACAGGTTTTCCACAGCGGGCAGGGAATCCCCGCCCCAGATCGCGGCGCATTTTTGTCGCACATCAAAGAGATTCCTAATCTCATCGAATGGATAAGGGCCACTCAGCAATGTGCGGAATCGCGCGCGGCCGCCCCTTTTTCCCGCGTTTATGACGTGTTCGGATCGAATGGCTAATCGAGATTTGCCGATTTCCACTCCCGAAAGTCGTATCAATAAGTATCTGAAATAGCGTTCTCGAAGCCCTTTTCAGATTGAGATTCGAGTTCATAATGCGACGCTGCCTGACCGGGCGGCTAATTCTGAGTCCGGATGGAAGGCCTAGGACACCCGTATTTTGCTGGAGAGCGAAACATGTCGCGTTTGAGCTGTGGATGCTTGGTCGCATTGCTAGTTTGCGGCTTGACGGTCGTGAATTCTGACATCGCGCGCAGCGAATCCGACGAAATCAGCAAATCAGCCCAACGTGATACTCTCAAGCAGGGCGATCCAGTGGGCGTGTTCTACGTCACCAAGGTCGCTGGGGCCGAGGATGACGGTGTGAAGCCCGGAGACGATCTGTGCTACCGATGTCGCTACGGTTCGAGTCCCATGGTGATGGTCTTCGCAAGACGCACCGGCGGGCGAGTCACGGAGTTGGTCAAACGAATCGAAGCGGCAGTTTCAAACCACAAGGAATGCCGTCTCAAAGGTCTTGTTACGCTGATGGGTGAGAACTCATCGGAGTTGAAGGAGGCAGCCGGTCATGTGGCTACCGAGGCAGCGGTCACTCACGTGCCCGTTGTTGTCGCCAAGGAATTCAAAACCGGCCCGCTCAATTACAAGCTCTCATCGGATGCCGCAGTCACAGTGGTGGTTGCCAAAGACAGCCAAGTCGTCACCACGCACACCTTTGCGACGGACAAAATTGACGTCTCTGCGGTCATGATTGGAGTCCAGCAGATTCTCAACTGAACTGCTGCTTCAAAGTCTGGTCACGACCAGCACGACGTGACAGCCAGCATCTTCACAAGCTGGTCATCGGCATCTCACGTCGCGTCCGCGTTTTCTTGCGTGAAATCAGACGCTTCGCATTCTCTGATGCGGTCGTTCGCAATTTCTGTGAACTAGGTTTCCGATAGGAAAGAACGCGCGGGGTGCGTGGGAAACAATAGTCCGAATGTTCCGGTTATGCGGGACCGTGATTTTATGAGCCTGTCGTTACTTGAACCGCGGTACTGGATGCACTGGGATCCCACCGCTAAACCCTGTTTGGACGAAGCGTCACTGACGACGTCTCATCGTCTCCGGGAATGTTCGTTGTTCACCGACGATGGCCTGGCAGCTCTCCTCTCACGACATCCACGTCAAGATACGCGTCTGACGACGATGGGCCATGATCTGTCACACCCCACCGAGATTCAGTACGGAGAGATAGGCTCGGCTAGCGGCAGGGAGTTACTCGATCTTGTAAGACACGGCCGACTCTGCCTGCAGCTTCACAATCTGTGCTCTCGTCGAGATGCCATCGCCACACTCACTCGCAACTTGGGTCGCGAGTTTGATGAGTGTTTCGGTTCGCAAGCACAAGAATCAGGTGCGTTTCTCGAAATCTCTTCGCCACAATCGCTCCACTATCTGCATACCGAATGCGATCACCAAGTCAATTGGCAAATTCGGGGAGAGCGGACTCAGAAGACGTATCCCGCAACGCAGCCCCTCGTATCGAGCAACACACTCGACTCCATTGCCAGTGGTTCGCATGACCATCCGCTCTACTACGAGCCCGCGTTCGAAAGGCACGCACAGCAGGTCAAACAGTCCGCCGGTTGGTTGTCAACGACGCCCGCTCTGACACCTTCACTCACTGTCAATTCAAACGAACTGACCGTCGTCTTGACGACGATGCACTCGACTCCGCGATCAACGCGACTCGTCCATATCCATCGAGCCAATCATTTCATTCGTCGGTTCATGCCGGTGCGAAGCCCCGATCGCACGCTCGCGGCCTGTCGATGGCTGAAGCGTTGTCTCGGAAGGCGAATCGCGCCGCAAACTCAACAGCTTCCGCCAATCACATTTCAAGTGAATTCGCGTAACAGCTTGGCTTCCAATACCAAACCGTTTGATCGGAACGGCGAATCCGGCGGCATTGCCCGCGTCCCGATCGATACCAATCCATCGCTGGCGTCTATCCCTGCAAAGGTTTAAAGATGAAGACTCGAATTGCGTTGATCACGACGACTCTTTTCATGTCGGCTGCGACCACCGGCGTGACCAGCCATGCGGCGACTTCAGCATCCGCTGACGACCATGCGTTCAAAGCGGCAGAGCCCGCCGACCCACACGCGGTCCTCGGCAACGAGTCGTGCGTCAAGTGTCACGCCCCCGAGATTCAAGTTTGGAAAAACACGCCGCACGCGACAACGTTTGATCAACTGCACCGCCGACCGGAAGCCAAAGCGATCGCGAAAAAGCTGGGTCTAGATTCGATCAAGCACTCAGGCCGATGTGTCGCCTGCCATTACACACAGCAGACCTCGGAATCGGGCGATATCCATACCGTCGCGGGCGTGTCTTGCGAATCCTGCCACGGCGCTGCAAAAGGTTGGCTCGAACGGCACCACGATTATGGTGGACAAGGAATCACCCGGCTCAACGAGTCACCGGAACATCGACAGCAGAGAATTGCTCACAGCGTAGCGGCTGGAATGCGAAACCCCGCAAACGTTTACTCGGTCGCGCAAAGCTGTTTGCGGTGTCACACCACCGCCGATGAGGAACTCGTCAACGTGGGCGGTCATTCTGCGGGAAGCCTGGACTTTGAATTCGTGTCCTGGAGCCAAGGCTTGGTGCGTCACAATTTCGTGCGGAGTGACGGCAAGATCAATCAAGCCAGCTCACCCGAACGACTCAGGCTGATGTTTGTCGCAGGGATGATTGCTGAACTAGAAGCAAGCTTACGCGCCACGGCTATCGCCACACAGAAAGCAACCTACGGCGTGACCGCCGCTAAGCGGGCCGCACGGGCCGGAGCCCGACTGAAGAGCGTCAACAGCAAGGTCGACGAACCCCTGATCGACCAGATCGTGCACCTCTTCAGCTCGGTAAAGCTTCAGCTAAACAACCAAACGCAGTTGACGGAAGCGGCGAATCAAATCGCCAAACTAGGGCACCAATTTGCTGAAACGACGCAAGCCGACCTCAGTCCCTTGGATACCTTCATTCCCAAAAGCGACCTCTACAAGTAGCGACCAACACGACCGGAGACGTCAAAATCACGGTCATGTCGTGCTGAAACCATGGCGTTCCGTGGTGTTTTCGCCTCAATCCGAGAAACTTCTTTCTCAGTTTGTAACCGTGATCTCAACCATTCATACTTGGTGGGTGTCTAGCCCCGCTCTCGGTTTGATGGTGCGCTCAGTGTCGCTTTCTCTTCGCATGCTCCTTGCCTTCTTCGTGATTTGCATCACGGCCAACTTCGCCATCGCTCAGCGCCCGCAAGCGATGGTGATTGGACCTGACGGAAAGCCTATGGCCGTCGGGCAACCTGGATCACCTCCAACGCGACGACCCGATTCATCGAAGTCTGAAAAGAAGCCTGGGGATGAAGATGGGGAGAAAGACGAATCCAAAGAATCCAAGGGCGCCGACTCACCCGAGCCAAAAGTGATTCGACGCGGTGATCAGACGGACGAAACTGAAGCAGACCCTGAGGAATTGAAGGCGATGGTCGGCGAGGATGGTCGCGTCGCGTTTCAATTTCGGAATCAGCCTTGGGTGGAATTGGTTCAATGGCTCGCCGACATCTCCGACCAGCCGCTCGACTGGCTCGAACTGCCGGGCGACCGGGTGAACATGCGATCCCCGGGTCGCTACACCGTGGAGGAGACGCGTGATCTCTTCAACCGCTATCTACTCGCCCGCGGATACACACTGCTGGAGATAGATGGCGGACTGACCGTTGCAAAGACGAAGGAAATCAATCCCGCAATCGTGCCTCGAGTCGACGCGCTAGCGCTTTCGAGCCTTCAACCCCACACCTTCGTGCGTACCTCGCTGGATGTGGGATGGCTATCGGCTGAGAAACTCGCGCAAGAACTCGCACCGATGATTAGCGCGAACGGTCGACTGACGGCATTGACGACAACCAATCGCATTGAGGCGATGGATGCCGCCATCAATTTGGATCAAATCGCCGAACTGCTCGATCAGGAAAGCAACCCAGCTAGCCTCGAATCGCTGGCGCCGGAATTCAAACTTCGGTACCTGCCGGCCGAAGAAGCGAAACGCATGCTCGAACAATTCCTGGGTGTTCAGAAAAAGGAATCCGCGCCGCTGACTCCCCAGCAAATCCAGATGATGCAGCAGCAGATGCGGCAGCAAAACAAAGGTGCTCCGCCGACGGAAAAGAAGGTGGAGGTCTCCATCGTCGCAAACCCGAGGCAGAATTCGGTCATCATTCGTGCGCCAGCTGACCGCGTCGCGATTGCTATGGAATTCCTGAAACGAGTCGACGTTCCGAGCGGATCCATCGTTTCCCTTGCGGATATCCAATCGCGGGTTCAGGTATTTCGATTGGAGTCGCTTGATCCTGAAAAACTGATCGAAATCGTCAGTGAGATGAATGTACTCGAGCCGACCACACGGGTTCGTGTCGACAAGGACAACAACGCATTGATCGTCTCTGGTTCCGCCGCCGACCGATTCGTTATTGATTCGCTAATCAAGCGACTCGATGGCAGTGGACGAAGCTTCGAAGTCTTGCCTCTGCGCCGGCTTGATCCCGCAGAAGTTGCGGAGTCCATCTCGTTTTTGATGGGAAAAAAAGACAAGGACGACAAGAGCAGCAGCAATCGCAGGTCCTACTACTACGGCTACTACGGCGGCGGCGAGGATCAAAAGAAGGAGACAGACGAATTCCGTGTTGCCGCAAACACGCGGTATCGCCAGGTCTTGCTCTGGGCGAACGAACACGAGATGGAACAGGTGCGATCCCTCCTGATCAAACTTGGTGAATTGCCACCGCCGGGAGGTAGCCAAAAGAGTGTGCGGATCATCGACGCGTCAGCCACGCCCGAAACATTCGAATACCTGCAGCGACTCAAGCAGCAATGGAATCGTCTTTCGCCCAATCCTTTGGAGCTCCCTGACAAGTCTCAGTTCAAAGATCCCAACATCTCGCCGATCTCAACGGATCCGGAGGATTCCGATGAAAGCGAACCGGACGAGAAGGCTCCATCAAAACAACCCAGTGACCAAGACGTCGCCGAGGACAGTCTTGCGACGAATTCGCTTGAATCGGGGTATCGGTTCACGCTGATGCAGCAATCCAGCGAAACAACCGACAGAGACTCGACAGCTGAACCGCCACCGGTCATCAATTCCGCGCGTGACTTCGATCGCGCTTTTCAGCAACCCAAACCCTCGCCCGTTCCGCCGGAGGGCAATCGCGCTCCTTCACCGGTTCGCGTCGAGATCGACCGTTCGGGTAATCTCATTTTGATCAGCCCTGACACTCAGGCACTGGATCAGCTCGAAAACTTGATGCTACAGATTGCTCCTCCCAAACGCCCCTATCACGTCTTCCACATCGAGCATGCTTCGGCGTCCTGGATGAGAATCAACCTGGAAGATTACTTCAAGGACATGGAAGAAGAAGATTCGGGCTCCGACGATTTCTATCGTTGGTATTGGGGTAACGATGACGAAGACGATAAAGACGAGCCCTCGGGGCTCGGCAAAGGTGCAAAGCTACGGTTTGTCGATGATCTCGATACCAACACGCTAGTCGTCAACGGTGCGTCGACGGACCAGTTGAGGACAATCTCCGAGTTGATCGAACTGTGGGATGTTCCCGAGCCGGTTAACAAGCGGAAGACTCGATTCACTCGTTTGGTGGTTGTCAAATACGGCAAGGCCGACAAAATCTCAGAGACTGTCAAGGAAGCTTACCGCGACCTGCTCAGCAGCAACGACAAGGCGTTCTCCAGCGGTGGTAAACGGCAAAACGGTGGTGCCGGAGGAGGTGGTAGTGACGCTCCCAAGAGCCGGGAGGGCAACGGAAGCGGATTGCAAGATTCCGAAAGCGGTCGCGATGCGGGTGGAGCCGACTTCTCATTCAAGGGCAAACTATCCATCGGAATTGACGACGTCGGCAACACACTGCTGGTAAGTGCCGAAGGCGAGCCCTTGCTGGAGTTGGTCGCGGACATGATCGACCAACTTGACCAGGCAGCCCGTCCGACCGGTGAAGTACAAATCCTGAAGCTGCCCGGAGGACTCAGTAGCCAATCGCTGCAAGATGCGTTGCGACCGATCAGCGAGACCGGTGGAGCGACGGATCAACGGCCCGGTCGCAATGCACGACCGTCACCCAAACCCGATAAGCCCGCCGCAGTGTCAGAGTAGAGGATCAAGGTATCGGAACCAGCAACCGATGCATCACCGACAAGATCGGCTGATCTTGTTACATTGGTGTCCTTCGTTCGGTACCCCGTCCACCTTCCCGCCTGTTGGCGCCGCGGATGCAAGAATCTCTTTCGCATCGCTGGGCGCGTACCGTCACCCGACATGGGTGGTGGGTCATAGGGATCTGGCTGCTGGTGGCCGTCGTCATTCGCTCGATTGCTCCGCAGTGGAAAGATGTCGCCTATGACGGTGACTTTGAGTATCTTCCCGCCCGCATGAGCAGTGTTGCCGGCGGACGGTTGCTCGACCGCGCGTTTCCGGAAGAGAGAAGCCGTAGTCAAATCGTCCTTGTGCTTGGCCGCGAAAATGGCAAGCTCAGCAAGCGGGACGAGACCGTCGGCCTTGATCTGCTGCGTCGGCTCTATCATCGACTGGGCGAAGTCTCCTGGCAGCGAGCGATTGAATATGGATACGAAGGCGGTGCGCCGGATGAGACCCAGAAATCCGCTGCCTGGATCAAGCTTGCAAGAGAAGCCTTTGATCACGCCATCAAAGTAGACGAATCGTTCTATGAACGAATCGCTGACGAAGTCCCGCCCGATGCTCCGCAGCTCTACGAGCCACGGATGGCGATCGCCTATTGGGATCGCGGAAAGTTGCTGGAGGAATGGGGCGAGCCTGAAGAGGACGTTGGCCGCGACTTTGAAGCGGCACTTGTGTTCGTTCCCGAACTTCCGAACCTGGCCGTTCCGATTGAGCAACGTGACCTTTCCGGTTGGAAGTCACTGTTGGACTTGCTCTCGTGGGACGACCCCCTAATCGGCTCCAGCTTGCGGCACGAAAGTGCGCGGCTGGTCGTGATGCAACTTTCTTCCGAACTAGCGGCGACCGGCAACATTGCCACTGTGGAGGTCGTTCAATCCTTGCTCGACGAAGTCCGCGACTACAGCCTCCATTACGCCGATCCCGATTTGCAGTTGATGATGACCGGATCCGCCGCGATCGGGGGCGAAACCTTGCTCGCCGCGCGCGATGCAATCCGGTACACCGAGTGGATCACGGTCATCATGATCCTGCTGATTTTGGCCGCCGTCTATCGAGCACCACTTCTAGTAGCGGTGCCCATGATCTCGATTGGGTTCGCGGTCGTAGTATCGACGTCGCTTGTCGCACTTCTGACAAAATGGTCGATCGATGGAACGATTCCGGGACTTGACCTACGAATCTTTACGACCAGCCGAATTTTTGTCGTGGTCATCCTGTTTGGCGCGGGAACCGACTATTGCTTGTTTCTGATTGCGCGACTGCGTGAGGAAGCAAGCAAGGCACCCTGGGACGAAGCATGCAATAACGCGTTGGCTGGCGTCATGGGTGCGTTGCTGGGCAGCGCGATGACCACCGTCGTGGGACTCGGCATGCTGTGGATCGCAAGTTTCGGCAAGTTTCATTACACAGGACCGATCATCGCGATCTGCTTGTTGGTTGGCTTGCTGGTATGCACGACGCTAACGCCAGCGCTGTTGCACGCCATCGGACCCAAAGTCTTTTGGCCTTCAAAGATCCGTCCCTCCACTGCTGCGCCACTGACACTGCTTGGCGACCCGAGTTCAGAAAAACGCGTGACCACTGGTGGACTCTGGGGATGGATCGCGCTGATGCTAACTCGGCACCCTGTCACGGCCCTCGTGGTCGGCATCGCTTTGCTTTCGATTCCGGGCTGGTACGGCCTTCGGAATGAACATGCCGTGACCTATGACTTGAGCAGTCAATTGAACCACTCCGCCGCAAGCCGACAGGGTCTACGGCTATTGGCAAGACACTTCGACATCGGCGACATCAATCCGGTCAGAGTGCTCCTGTTGCGTGACGAAGAAACGCCTCGAGAGGAATTAGATAAGAAGATCGATTCGCTGGCAGAACAACTGTATGAGATTGAAGGCGTCGCAACCGTCCGCACGGCCGACGATCCTCTGGGTGACTTTCCGCCTGATCGTGACATGAGCTTGCTCAGCCGAGACGCATGGCGACGGCGGGCGTTACGGAGCCACCGGATTGCTCAGCAATACTTCTACTCGACCAACCCCAAGCTCGAAAATCGACTCGGCAGGTTGGACGTCACCATCGATGGCGATCCGTTCTCGATCGAAACGGCGAACGTCGTCGCCAGAATTGATCGCTTTCTTCATCAGCAGATCGATCCGCCGGACTCTGCGTGGGCCGGTACCAACGTGTTGCTGACAGGCACGACTCCTTCGATCATCGATCTTCGCACCGTCACGCTTCGAGATAATCGACAAATAAAGATTGCCGTCGTGCTGGCGGTCTTTGCCGTCTTGATGCTGGTGATCCGACGGTTGGGCCTGTGCCTCTATTTGATCGCGACCGTATTGATCAGCTATTACGCAACGCTTGGCCTGACGCTGCTGTTCTTTCGTCGAGTCTACGGTGATGACTTCGTCGGCCTTGATTGGAAATTGCCGTTGTTCCTTTTTGTGATTCTGGTGGCGGTCGGCCAGGACTACAACGTGTACTTGGTGACCCGAATCGTTGAAGAGCAACGAAAGTTCGGTTGGCTTTCGGCGCTCCGGCGTGCCGTCGCCAAGACTGGCGGAATCATTACCGCATGCGGACTTGTGATGGCGGCAACGTTCTTCAGCATGACCGCATCTGCCTGGTTTCCATCGGTCGCGTCGTGGTTTGGATTCGAACCACCGTCGAGCGGCACGTCGCTACGTGGCATAACCGAACTCGGCTTCGCTTTAGGACTGGGGGTGCTGATCGACACCTTCTACGTCCGCACGATTCTCGTGCCAAGTTTTGTCGCCATCCTGGGTCGCCTCGCGAATCGACGACACGTCCGTCAGCAGTCCGCCTGATCCTAGCTTCGCCGACCTTTCACCGTCGGTACCCTCGGCCGACCTTTCAACCCGTCGGAGGGCGTCGTGACTCGAATTCGTGACTCGAATTCGTGACTTGCGGTGACGTGACTCCAGGGGCTCGATCCGGGCGTCACACACGGTCATGGAGACGCGACAAACCGGCTCGCCCATGATTTCAGGATTGGGATCTAGTCACCCACGCCGATGTCGTCGTCCATGGCATCGAGGATCAGTTTCAGCTCATCCTCCTCATGCGATTCAAACGCCTCGCGGAAGCATTTGAAATCCCTCAAAAAACGATCGATCTGCTCAGAACTGTCGGCCGCAACCTCGAGCGATGTGTCCGACAAATCCCGTATCCTTGCAAACAACTTTGGATGCTGGCTTCTCAAACACTCCGCGGTCACGCTCAACTGGGGTGCGGATCCCACCGCATCGTCGAAGTAGCCGTATGCCTCTTCCAACGAGAAGTGAAGGGCGAGTTGGTCACGAAGATCGGCGATCAGTGAAATCAACTCTGGCCAATGATTGGTTGCCGTTTGAAGGTGCTGTGACAAAGGCAGGATCTTGTCCAGCAGTATTTTTAAATCGTGGTTGTCATCCTTGATGTCCTTCAGGAACGCAGCATTAATTGACAGTCCACGAGTCTTCGTATCACTTTGCATCACCACGACCTCCTCAATGATCAGCCCCTATTCTAACCTGACCCGCGCGTGAAAGCGATGATTTGAAGTCAAACGGAATCAATGCGGAAAGGCATCACATTGGTGATGTGCTCTTCCCCTGTACGTACCATCAGCAGTCGATCGACACCAAGTGCAACGCCGGCGCAGGCGGGCAGTCCGTCTCGCATTGCCGTTACCAACGGAATCTCCAAGCTGAGCAAGCGTCGACCATCTCGTGCACGCTTCTGATTGCAAGATTCAAATCGTCGCAGCATGACTTCGGGATCACGCAATTCATCGTAGCCGTTGGCAATCTCAACTCCTGAGACAAACAACTCAAATCGCGCCGCACATAGTTGATCATCATCCAAGCGTTTCGCTAAGGCAGCTTGACTGAGCGGATAGTCGCGCACAATCAAGGGGCGATCGACACCCAGACCAGGTTGGATCGCGTGTGTCAAAATGACGTCCAAGAGTCCGTCTCGGTCTTGCGCGAGAGAGTCTGCCAAACCTGCGTC
This sequence comes from Rubripirellula sp., assembly GCA_051010815.1. Lineage (GTDB taxonomy): Bacteria > Planctomycetota > Planctomycetia > Pirellulales > Pirellulaceae > Rubripirellula. Next base: position 1,644 of record JBPCVD010000184.1, on the reverse strand, counting down.
GATCTTCCCCGCCTCTCTTCGCACGTCATCTAGATCAGCTGATATTGGGTCGATTCCGATCGAGTCAATAAAAAGCTGGCTGTAAGATCGAACGTCGTAACCGGGGGCGTCCAGGATTTCCATTGCCAAGGTGCCCAACAGTTCCACCCCTGCGTCCAAGTCCGCACCCACGTCGTACCATTCCAACATTGTGAACTCGACGTTGTGCTGATCTCCAAGCTCGCCCGCTCGAAAAACAGGTCCCAAGCTATAGATGGACGGTGCCCCCGCGGCCAGCATTCGTTTCATTGCTGCTTCGGGCGAAGTTTGCAGGAAGAACTCTCGCGAGGGGTCGATTCCCAACTGAAGTGCTTCGCCAGGAACCTGCACGGGATCGATATAGGGGTCGATCACACAATCTCGGGACAAGCAGGGAGGTTGCACCTCCAGGAAGTCCCGCTCGTCAAAAAACTGACGCAATTGGCGAAGCAGAATTGACCTCTCCCGTAAACGTTTCAGGTTGGGCCGGGTCGATTTGTGCACCGTATTCGCTCGTTGGCTCGAGTCTTGATGTCTTGCGTGGAAGCGGGCAAGTGCTCAAGATCGCATGTCTGGCACAGCTTCGTCACCCGGTATCGGATCGACTCTACCCATGACTCAGGATTCACCTTCGAATCGATACGCGCGGCAAATCCAGTTCGCTCCAATCGGGGCAGAGGGTCACGCGAGGATCGCGAAGTCACGAGTCGCCGTCCTGGGTTGCGGTGCCCTGGGCACGGTCGCTGCCGAGGTTTTGGCTCGCGCTGGGGTCGGAGGACTGGTGATTGTCGACCGCGACGTTGTGGAATGGACCAATCTTCAACGCCAAGCTCTCTACACCGAACAAGACGCTCGGGAAGGTCGCTCCAAGGCCGACGCGGCTTGCGAACGTCTCGCGGCGATCAACGGATCGATCGATATTGAACCGGTCGTTGCCGATGTCGGTTCTGGCAACATCCGCGGTATCCTCGAGGGTGTCGATCTGGTCATGGACGCGGCGGACAACTTTCTCCTTCGCTTCCTGTTGAACGATTGGTCGCTCGCAACCGGCACTCCCTGGGTTCATGGTGGTTGCGTGGGTGCCGTCGGCCAAGTCCGTCTTTTCCGAGGCGATGGTGCCCCCTGTTTTCGCTGTCTCGTGCCAGAACCGCCTCCGGCATCCGCCGTCGATACCTGTGACACTGCTGGCGTGGTTGGTTCCGCAACACACGTGGTCGCGAGTCTTCAGGCCACCGAGGCGATCAAATGGTTGAGTGGAAACCGCGACGCCGTACGTTCCACTCTGCTATCGATCGATTTGTGGAGCAATCGCATTCGCGAGTTGAAACTTGGCGAATCCATTAGTGAGCAATGCGTCGCATGTGCGAACCGCGAGTACGAATTCCTGGACGGAGACCGCGCCGTGCAGTCTGAAGCAGCAGCAATTCTGTGCGGTCGTGACGCGGTCCAAATTCACAGCAGTGACACGAACGCTGTCGACCTGCCCCTCATGGCGAAACGATGGGAGTCGGTTGGAAGAGTTCAGGCGAATCCGTTCTTCGTTCGCCTGTTCCCCGATGACAGCCATAGTCTGACGCTGTTTCGTGATGGACGCGTCGTCGTTACCGGCACTTCTGAAATCAGCGT
>JBPCVD010000183.1:0-5420 GCA_051010815.1 Rubripirellula sp. | reverse complement strand
TCTTGTGTGAGCAACAACGAAGCGTACGCCACCAAATCAGCGATGCGTACGCAGAAGTATCCTCGAGCTACGCATCATTACAGACGTCCCAAGCTGAGGTCGATGCGACCGAGCAACGTCTTGCAGCTTCTGAGGCTCTCTTCGCAGCGGACAAGATTCAAATCGAATTCTTGCTCGATGCGCAAGAGGAATTACTGAGGTCACGCGTCCAATTGGCCACCGACATCGCTCGTTACACGACCTCGCTGATCAACATCAACGCTGCCACAGGGACTCTGCTGGACGACATTGGTGTCTTCATTCGAAAGACCTGTGCGCAGACAGAGCTCATTTATCTGCCTGAGCAAGAGTACGACTCAGCCACCGAAATCTGACGTCTTCCGTCCATCTCGGTGCGTCTTATCATGAGTCTTGGGCTCGATCACCATGCGGCCCACCATACCTGCACGTGCGGCGTGTCCAGGATTCTGAACGGTTGCCCACAATCGCGATTGCCCCGTCAAGGGATGCAACTCGGGTGAAACGAACGTGACGGTTCCGAGAAGGGGTGGCAGATCGCTTCCATCGGGAGCCTGGGCAAGAAACTCCATCTCTGATCCGACCAGTTCTTTACCGTAGGTCCTGCCATCGATGAAGCATTCTACTCGGATCGGATCGAGTGAGATCACGCGGACGATCGGCTTGCCGGCATCCGTCCACTCGCCAGGTTCGATCGCGACTTCGACCACGCTCCCGGAAACCGTTGACTTGACGCTGTGCTTCCGCAGACGAGCCTCCGCAATCTTGGAGGCTGCAAGCTTCTCTCGCGCCTTGGCGTTGGCGATCGCTCGCTGGTGACTCGCTTTCTCAATCGACAATCGAGACTGATCAACGACAAGTCGAAGTTTGGCGATTTCCGTATCACTGATTGCCCCGGGGAAACTCTGGTTGGCAATCTCGCTTTGCTCCAGCTCCCGCTCGTGGACTTCCAATGTCCGCTTGGCGTAGCGCGCATCGACATCGCTGTCACCGGCCAACCGCGCGGCTTCATAAGCGGCACGTGCCGCATCCAATTCAGTTTCAGCTTGCTCAGAATCAAAACGCACAAGGTCGTCACCCTCACCAACCCACTCTCCCTCGGCAACGAATACGCCAGAGACCACTCCTGCGATCGGCGCCGCGATGAACGTGTTCTGAATGAGTGAAACCTGTGCTTCCGCGATCGCAATCGACCGCGAGTGAGTTTCATCATCCCCGGGGGCAGATTCCTGTGCCTGCGAATGCCGATCGATGCAAACCAACGCAAGGGCCAGGGCCAGCAATCGCAAGGAAATCGATCGTTGAGATGTCATGACGCGTCGAGAAGTTGCGGGAAGTTTGGCTAGACTGAATATCACTCCTCGAGATTAATCAGGCCTCCCCGGCTTTCAGCCACCCCTTCCACACGAAACCATGTGAGCCAAGTCGATGTCGGATCCCACCGGGCTGATTCTAGTGATTTCAACGGTTGAATCGGCCGAAGACGCGGCGAGCTTGGCGCGCACGCTGGTCGACCGTGGCATCGCAGCGTGTGTGCAAATTGATGGTCCGATCACGAGCCATTACCGATGGCAAGGCAAATTGCATCAAAGCGCGGAGTACCGATTGATGATCAAGACGACCTCCGATCGGTGGCCTGACCTGAAACTCGATCTGGACCAAATGCATCCCTACGATGAACCGGAAATCATCCTGCTTCCCATCGCAGAAGCGAGCACTGGGTACCGCGATTGGGTCGTTTCCCAAACAGCTGATTCGGACACGGCGTCGGATTAACCGGCAACTTTGATCCACGTCCAAAGGGGTGGCCCCAAGGTCAATATTCCGACGGTTGCGGCACCGATCGCCGCGACAAGCACGGCGCCAGCTGCTGCGTCCAAGGCGCGCCCCACGCGTTTGTCCGTCTGGGGATGCAACACGCGGACCAATTCCTCGAGCGCGGTGTTGAGTAGTTCGGCGGTCCAGACCAACGTGATAGCCAGAAGCAAGACGGCCCATCGCCAGGGTTCCACGCCAAGCGCGACGGCAACTCCGACGACCAAAATGCTCGCCACCAGATGGACTCGAAAGCTGCCGTGATGGCGTGTGGACTCAGCAATGCCTGCGATCGCAACGGCGAACTTCCTGAACCACTGCATCGTTGTCAGCTTTCCTATTCGATGCCTTCAACACCCGGAGGCGGGATGAGCTGACCGCCAATGCGGCCCAATCGAGGACGCGGCCAGAACCTTGGCTCGATTGCGAAGCCGACACCCACGTTGTCACGTCCCTCGTCGACATTGATACCCAAACGCAGCAGCCCCGATTCGCCAATCCGCGTGATCGCCAGCGTTTGTCCAATGTTGCCCGTCTTTCCGAAGTCATAGCTGGTTCCGGCAGACGCGATCCACTTTTCGTTGAGACGATAGTCGAAGGTGCTTCGCAATACCGTGCTGCTGATTGGCCCCTCCAGGGACAGCAGTCCGATATAGACGTCACCAACACCTGGACGACTGCTGCGAACGCCAGCACTGATCGATCGCAATCCGCCGTCGAAGAAATCGAAGTAACCATCGCTCAACAGCGTCACGCGGTCTCCCACGTGGTATCGCATGTCATAGGTGGCTGGACCGAGCGATTCACCAAAGTTGTCACGGTCTGATTTTGGGAACACCAACATATCGAGATCCAACTGAAATAGATCCACGATCCGTTCACGACCAGGTAAGCCGCGTTTCGTTTGCCATCGTTGGTGCAGCCCCAAACGAAACTGTTGCAGGTCGTCCGCGATCACATCGCTTGGGCTTGCAACCAAACTCTGGATACCGTGGCGGAATGCGTAATTGCGAGGGTCATATCGATCGGGCAGAACGCCGCCAAAATTCTCTGTGATGAATCGTGAACGGTACTGCTCTTGCGCGTTGTCATCCAAGGGATCGTAAAGCGGTACCGCGTCCAGGTTGGTGTCGCTATCAGCGCAGAAGTACTCCGCCTGCCATTCCAACTTATGTGCGATACCCCGAATGTTCAGCCGACTGCTTTGCACCGTCGGATCGACACGCCAAGCAGGCAGCGTGGCACTAACGCCCGCCTGACCGAACAAGCGTGTGAGTGATTCCCCATTGGCCGCCTGTCCATAATGCGACGCCTCTCCCGAGATACTCGGGACAAACCGCACCGGTCCGACTTGTACCGGCAGCGACAACTCCTGTCGCGTTCCGGCGACAACGCCCGAGGATTCGATCTCACCGGGAACCGGCGAGTAGAGCGCCGCCTCTGTGGGATTCTCAGGATCATCGCGTACTCTCAATCGCGAATAGCCGACCTTGTTCTTGGCTGACCAGGTGAATCGATCGCCAAAGATCGAACCGCCGAGCATGTAGTGCTCGAGCATCGGCAGCTGTTCCGTTTCCGTAAAGAAATCGTTGACGCGTCCCTGAGCGGAAAGACTACACAAGTGACTGTGGTGATACTTCAGGAATCGCAGCGCGGTCCGATGATCAACATCGCGATCCCACTCATTCTCAAAGTACTGCTCGAGAAAATTTCGATCGCTGATCCATCCCAGTTCGGCGATGAATTCGAAGTCTTGGCTGAGATAGTGCCGATGTCGCAACAACGCGCGACCACGCGTAGTTTTCTCAGGCTTCAAGTTCTTTCGGTCGCTTCCTAATGTATCGAGACCCTCGTCGTGAATGACCCATGAGTCGAAGTAGCCCGACACCGGTCCATTGATGCCAAACAGCGACGGCAGGTTATAGTCCAGCGTCGTACCAATTGCTGGCCCACGATCGCTGAGGTAGTCGAGCGACATTTCCCAATCGGCGCCGGGCGGCGCATTTTCAACGCCGAAGATTTGAAACAAATCAAAGTCCAGCAGAACCTGAGTACCAAAGATGTTGTCGTTTCGGAACTTGGCGCCGGTCAGGTAGTAAGCGGGTCGCTCCAAACTGGTGCGGAACGTCGGCCAGTACAGAATCGGCACTCCGCCAAAGTAGACGAAATTGTCTCGACTGCTGACGAATGGTTCGCTGCGGTTGACCGGTAGTCCGGTGATCGGATCGGGCATGATTCGATCCCGATCCGTCAGCTGCAACTGTTCACTCTGCAACCAGTAGCGAGGCACACCCATACGACTGGTAGTCACGGCCGCATCGAAGGCGATGAAATTCCCCTTGGCGACCTGCTGCATGACGTCCGCCTTCAAGCGGACAACGCCGAGGTAATCGGGAATCGTCGTGATCGCCTCTGCATCGAGCACGATCCCGCGTTCGGAGTTGATGTTGTAGTACATCGAATTGGCATAAATGATCCGCTCGCCCTGCCGAAAAACGATATCGCCTTCCAGGTACAGCTCACCTTCAGCCTGTGAGATGTCTGCGGTACCGTTGAACAAGTTGGTCACCAACGGTAGCCAGCCCACCACTCGTTCTGCTGACAATGAGATCGTTCCCAGCTCCAGCAACTCACCGTTGGGAAGCTGAGCCGTCACATCACGAATCAGCACCGTGACGCCGCCTCTGGCAAGCACCAACGTTTCACCCAATTCAGGACGATTGATCGTCTCGAGCTGCGGAGGGCGAGTAGCGCCTCGCGACAAAATCTCGACCGAGCGTGTTCCGCCACCCGTCAGAAACTGAAAGCCGCCCGTCGTCGCACCGTCTGACAGTGTGATCGGTGGCGGACTATCGGGCGGCGGAGCGATGATCTCTTCGGTGAACTGAGTCTGTTGCACCGCGGCTGCGGCTCCCTGACTTTCCGCAGCATCGGAACCGCGGTTCACCTGTTTCGTTCCTGCTTGCGTCGGTTGGTTTTCTGCCGCCAGCGAAAGCGTCGTGTCGGTGTTGGAGTCGGCCGGATCGCCCATTCCCGGCAAGTATCGCAACAAGAATGTTGGGTTTGCCGGCTTCTTGCGAAGTTGCGGAGCAAGAATCTGAGGATCGGAGAGGGTCAAGAATGTGAAGGACGTGGGTGGTGTTGCAGACTTCCCCTTCGCCGGTTTGCTGGCCACGACGGCCCTTGTCCGTACCTGCCCGATCGGACCGTCGACGACGAGCAAGATCGAGTCTGCGTTCATGCTGCGGCCGGAATGCTGAATGACGCATTCACCTTCCAACAGCGAGGCTTCCGCTTCTCCGATCTGCCAGCGCGAAACCGAATTACCTCGCACACGGACGGAATCGGGACTCACATCCTGGCAACTCGCGATCGAATTGCAGGCGAACACGAGCGTCAGAGCCACCAAGGTCCGCGCAGCAGCAACCCCAAGGTCCGACGACCAGCGTCGGAACTTGGGTTGATGTGGACCAGCGGTGGCTTCCTTGCCGACCAAGAGAGCGGTTTCCCTCCGTGTTATTGACTGCGCGTTCCTGGAGAACGCCGGCGGAGTCTACGAACTGGATTCTGCCAATCACAACCGCGAA
>JBPCVD010000182.1:0-10262 GCA_051010815.1 Rubripirellula sp. | reverse complement strand
AGATTCAATGGCCGGTGTTTGAAACACAGCGACTAAGCGACGTTTACTTTTCCGAGGGGGCGAATGCAGGAGATGTCAATGGAGACGGCAACGTTGATGTTGTCTGTGGCCCGTACTGGTATGAAGGTCCTGACTTCAAACGGAAGCATGCGATCTACGAACCCCTGCCTCAAAACCGAGATCGCTACGCTGACAGTTTCTTTTCCTGGATCTTCGACTTTAACGGCGACGGGCATTCCGATGTTCTGGCCGTTGGTTTTCCGGGGACGCCCGCGTTCGTCTATGAGAATCCAGGCGTCGTTGCCGGCAAGAATCCCGGGGCAGAAACCCATTGGAAAAAGCACGAGGTCTTAGACTGGGTATCCAACGAGTCGCCGCAGTTCGTTGATTTGGTTGGTGACGCCACGCCGGAGTTGGTTTGCACTCGCGACGGCTTCTTCGGATTCGCGATGGTGAATCCTTCCGAGCCGCTGGCGACTTGGGCGTTTTATCCTATTTCGGAGCAGATCGCGCCCTCACGTTTTGGGCATGGGCTTGGTGTGGGGGATATCAATGGTGACCAACGCGCCGACCTGATCTTCAGCGGTGGTTGGTTCGAACAGCCTGCGGGTGACCCAAAGTCAGGGCGATGGCGGTTGCACGAACAGTCATTCTCCAATTCGTACGGAGGCGCTGACATGCATGCGTATGACGTCGATGGGGATGGTGACAACGATGTGATCACCAGTCACGCAGCGCACGATTTTGGGCTGGGCTGGTACGAGCAAGTCGACGAAGGTGGGGAACCCACGTTCAAGCATCACTTGATCATGGGCGATCGACCTTCGCAGAACGCGTATGGTGTTGTGATCAGCGAATTGCACTCCGTGAATCTTGCGGACATTGACGGAGACGGATTGAAAGACATCGTCACCGGGAAGACATTTTGGTCGCACCATCGCAAGAGCCCGATGTGGGACGCCGACCCTGTCGTCTACTGGTTCCGGTTGCAACGTACAGATGACGGCGTGGACTGGGTTCCCTATCAAGCAGCATCGCAGTCCGGAATCGGACGACAACTGAGCCTCCAGGATGTCGATAGCGACGGATTTCCTGACATCATTGTCGGAGGAATGAAGGGTGCATTCCTGCTTCACCATCGACGTCAGATCATGAGTCGCGATTCGTGGAAGAAACTAACGCCGACTCGCTATGTCGAGCAACGAGACCGAAGCGATCGTGGCGAGCTTCCAAGTTTCTCAGTCGACGGAAAGATCGAAGGCGCGGTTGAGGCTGAGGCCATGAAGGTGCTTGAGGTCAGCGGCGGCGAGGTTCGCACGCAAGAGATGTCCGCTTTCAAAAGCGGTCGTTGGAGCGGAGACCAGCAATTGTTTTGGCTTCGCGCGAATCCCAGATCTCGATTGACACTGGAATTCGAAGTGTCGCAGGAGGGTCGTTATGAGATCGGCGCCGTGCTGACGACTGCCAGGGACTACGCGACGATCAATCTGCAGTTGGACGGCATCGCATTGGGTAGCTCAATCGACCTCTACGATTACCCCGATGTGAAGACCACGGGATTGCTGAAGCTTGGACCACGATCACTGTCCGCAGGTAAACATCGGTTGATGATCGAAACGACTGGAGCCAATGATTCGGCCATCCAGTCCTTCATGGTTGGCCTTGATTGCCTCGTGCTGCGACGAGACTAAAAAATCGCATCGCAGTCAGCTACGAAGATTGCGGGCCAGAGATTCTGGGAGGCAGAGATGCAGAGATTCTGCGTCGGGCAACGCGCACGCGACGACGACACATGTTTTAGAACTCGCGGCACATCTGCACCAAGCGAGTTCGCCTCGTCAGCTCAAAGTTCTTGAGCAGGGAGTCAGCTCAAACTTCGTGAGCGGAGAGTGGGTTCCAGCGAATGCGCCATCCTGCTTCGGTTGCCTTGGTCGATCCGGAATCCTCTGCCTTCTCAGCGTTTTGAGCGGGCGGCAGCAGTTCTTCCTCCGACTTTGACTCTTCCAACTTAGCTTCATCCTTGGAGTCCGCGTCGGCATTTGCATCGGATGTGCCGAGGTTGGCGGCACTCTCTGGCTCACCGATCTCGACTTTTTGAAGGCGAGTGCGTGGGGCGTCTTCGGCTTCAGAAGCTGGAGCGGACGACGATTCCAAGATCGACGCTCCCAGTGATTCGGTGCTTGGAGGTGCACTGATCACGGTTGAAGACGTCGAGGGAGCTGAGAACGACGAATAGCCGCTTACGATGGCTGGGCTAAACGGATCGTGGTACGACAGCGGGACGCGTTGAACGACCTGCTTTGGAACCATGATCGTTTCGTTGTAGGGAACGCACTTCTGTCGCGTGACAGGCTTCATTACCGTTCGCTTGACGGCCTCTTGCTCGTAATACTGAACCTGTATCGGTTCTTTTCGAGTCTCGTAGACTGTTCGCGTGGTTTGGACAGGAACTTTGCGAACACGCTCTTCGCTGACCCAGCGTTGCTGCTGCACTGGCACTTTGCGTGTCAGCGTTTCGGTGACCGGTCGCTGGACCACGAAGGGAACTTTGCGGACTTGGGTCGTGGCAACCATACGTGTTGTTTGAACTGGGACTCGCTGAGTCACCATTTCGGTTTGCATCTTCTGAACTTGAATCGGGACTCGCTGAGTCACCATTTCGGTTTGCATCCGTTGCACCTGGACGGGCACTTGGACTTGCTGGACTTGAGGAACGAAGCTGGTTCTCGCGACCTGCTGCGTGACAAGGTTGGGACGATAACGAAATTGAGTTTGAACGGTTGCTGGGGTGGTCTGTGGAGTCCAGAGCAATCCACCAGGCGCTCCGCAGGCACCGCGGGCGTAATTCAACGAGAAGGAAGTTCGTCCTGGCTGCACGACTTGCTGAGCGACGAAGCCACCCTGATCCACGGTTTGCGATTGCATCGTTGTTACCGGACGCATTGACGTGATCTGCTTCGTCTGAAACTGGGTCTCGACCACAGGTCGTTGGACGGCATATTGCTGCGTCTGGAATTGCGTCTCAACGACAGGCCTCTGAACGGCGTATTGCTGCTCGCGATAGGAAGTCTCCACCACGGGGCGATAGGTGGTGTACTGCTCTTCACGCTCTGAGGTTTCTGTCACGAAACGAGTTTGAGTGACCGTTTCATCGCGATAGCTGGTTTCTACAACCGGCTTCCAAACGGTGTAACGCTCTTCACGGTAGCTGGTTTCCACAATCGGCTTGGCGACTTTGTAAGTTCGCTCTTCTGTACGTGTCTTCAGCACGTTGCGATAGCTTGTGACCTCCTCCGGAACGTAATCCGTCTCGTATGAAATGCGAAACTTCTGCACCGTTTGAGGCTGCATCACGGTTTCGCATTGGAGTCGATACGTCGGCTCGAAGCAGCAACCGTCCTGTGCGGTGGCTTGCGAAGTTGCCCCACCGATCGTTGCGGCGACAAGGAGACAAGTTTTGAAATTTGGTCGGCAGGTCATAGTCATGCTGCGAAACAGAAATCGGAAACTCAAAAGGATGTTGGACGCGGAGTCCATCATACGAAGGCGGTGGTGTGCGGACACGACCTCGGTTGAAATCTGACTACAAACCACCAACTCAAGGGTACGCAAGGCTTGAGGGAAATGTAGAAAAAACCGTAGAAAAACGACGCATTTGCGAAAGCCATGCCCCACAAAACTCTCCAGTTTTCCTCGGCTGTTTATTTGCCGCTACAGGCGTTGCTTTTTCACAACGTTGGACAGTTTGGCTAACCGCGCAAGTCGTATGAGGAGATCCGGATTGCTAGGATTGTCCCGGTCCTAGCGAGTCTCGGGAAGCGGATCGAGATGCGGATCGAGCCCTAGCTGGAGCATCGCGTCGGAGAGCTGCGAATCACGCGCAGTTAGTTGAGCACGCTCTGCGCGATGCCGCTGAGCGACTAGGCGTTGTGCCCTTCGAATTCTGGCCAAAAGCCAGCGATCGGAAGCCGTCTTGGCCGAATTTCGAACGCGATTGGCCTCCTGTTCGCCGAAAGCCTGGGAAAGGATCTCGTCATCTGCAGACGCGAAAAGCCGCGCCGATCCTGGGTCACCTTGCCTGGCAGCCCGTCCGACCAGCTGGCGATCGATACGCCGAGCCGCATGCGGTTCACTGACGATCACGTGCAGCCCACCAGCCTCCCGAACGCTATCCGCAAGTCGGATGTCCGTCCCTCGACCGGCCATGTTGGTCGCCACGGTCACGCGACCGGGCTGCCCCGCTTGCGAGACGATGTCTGCCTCTTTCGCAGTGTTTCTGGCGTTCAATACGACGTGATCGATTTGACGTTGTCGCAGTCGGTCGCTGAGTTGTTCGGACTGCTCGATCGTTCGTGTACCGATCAACACCGCGCGTCCCCCGCCGACCATCTGCTCGGTCTCGTCGGCGATCCTGTCCCACTTGTCGGTCTGAGTAAGACTAACGACGGGCGGCAAGAGTTGCCGCTGTGAGGGTTGATGAGGTGGCAGTCGACGAATGGCAAGACCATAGACACGTTGGAACTCGTGGCGGTCCTCCCAGCCCGTCGCAGTCATGCCGCAAAGATGATCAAACTTCATCACGAAGTCTTGGACAGAGATGCGAGCGACCGGTTCCGACTCTCGCGTCAGAGCGAGTTTCTCTCTGGCTTCGATCGCCTGTTGAATGCCGCCCCCAAAGTTACGTTCGGATGCCTTTCGACCCGTGTACTCGTCGACGATATGAATGACGCCATCTTGGACCACATAGTGTGCGTCGCGTTGGATCGTGTCATTTACCAAGATGGCTCGCTCCAGAGCGTGCACGATGTCCGTTGAGGTCAACCGATACATCTCGTCAGGCAATGGCAGGCGGATGGCTTGGTGCCGACCTGCCTCGGTCAACGCGACGAGACCGCTATCCGGCAACCGAACGTAGTGATGTCCCTGAATGAATTCGCAGGCATGTTGGGCCGCCCATCGGTAGCAGGCTTCGCGGGTTTGGTCAATCTCTCCTGTGGGGGCTGTGATGATCATGGGCGTACGAGCCTCATCGATCAGGATGCTGTCGGCCTCGTCAAGGATCAGGGCGTCGAATGGGAACGTTTCGGTGGCAACTGACACTGGTTTGGAAACCTGACCGCTGTTCGCCTCGCTTCGAGCGGCAAGTGACAGCCGCAAATAGTCGAATGCAAACTCGCGCAGCGTCCCGTAGATCACATTGCTTTCGTAAGCTGAGTGTCGAGCTTGATCATCCGTGTTCGACGTGACACAGGCCGCGCGCAGACCCAACGCCTCGTACAAGGGACGCATCCACTCCGCGTCGCGGGCGGCAAGATAATCATTGGCCGTTGCGACCAAGACTCGGCGTCCAACGCCAGCAAGAATCGCCGAAGGTAACGCCGTGGTCACGGTCTTCCCCTCCCCTGTCGGCATCTCTGCGATGCAACGATCAAGGAGCAATCGTCCTGCTCTTCGCTGCGAATCTCGCAAGGCGAATCCCAATTCAGGTTGACACGCATGTTCGAGCTGAGTCATCAGTCGACCGTAGCGGGCACCATCACTGCCTGAGCGCGCCGCATTCATACGTGGGCGTCCAAGTGTCGCGTCCTGAGTTTCTGCTGAGTCGCGTGACGCGTTACAGCAACAGGAACGCAAATCCCGCGAACGCGGCGGCCTGAGTTGACATCGCCCGGCAGTTGAGCGGCAGTGAGCAGCAGTCGAGCGGATACGGTTGGCATGACAGGCAGTCGCCTCCCGAGGGTACTGGGCAATCGGCGCGTTGGTCGCACATGTGGTACGGCAAGAATACCGTGTTGACGCAGAACTGAGCGCCGGAAATCGCATTCTGGGCACATCGGAAGCCGCGCCCGCACCGCTCCAGCAATGGTTGCTCGTAGTAGAGCGGTCGGTGAGTGAAACAGATGGTGTAGCGGTCCGGCAGCGGCGGCGTCAGCCCGGTAGCCGTGATTTCCAGCAGCGGTTCCTCGACGCTATAGCTCGCCGCCCGATTCTCCGGGACCGATTTTTCGTCTTCGGTTGCCTGGCCGCGTATTTCACGCATTGGTTTGCGAAGTTCGCGAACGTGTTCCGTGGTCAGGCGATCTCGAGAAGCGGCGGCGCTCAGCACCTCATTTTGGATTCCCTGCTCAAGCCACTCTCCGAGCCCCGAATCGAGTCCGCCGACGTCTTCGCTGCGGTCGCGAATGATGTCCCCCAGCGAGTCCTCGCTATCCCCTAACTCTGCAGCCGGATTCGCTTGGATACTGCGATTGAGCCGCTGGAGCTGACTTCCGCCGGCATTCTGAGCTTGGGCGAAATGAGTTCCCGCGCAGACGACCATGATGGCAATCCACACGGTGGCGATTCTTTTACGGGTACAGAAACTCAGCATCGTTGCACTCTACGCGGAGATAGACCTTCTCTCTTTCGATCCGTTGCCCCCCCGAACCGCAGCAGATTCGCGTTTCTCCCATTCATTGACATAACCCGCACAAACTGCCCACGTCGCTCATAATGCGACCAGAAACCGACCTCGTTTGCTGGATTCCCCCCGGTTTATGGCCCTCGGAAATCGGACAGCTGACTACCATGATCTCTCACACCTTTACCCATAAACCTCGGGAAAAGTTGGGTCCTCGGCTCAGAAACCGGAACGAGCTCCGATTCGAATCGTCCAAGGAAGTACGCGTCGTTTGACCGTCTTACGGGGGGAGTGGGTAATCCACTCTCCTGCGCCAATGTTGCTGCAGAGCCGAGCCTGATGATCCGACCCACCTCTGATTCTCTCCCATTCCGGCGAATGCGTTCCCGGTTGCGCCAGCGACTGGAGGGGCTGCTGCGATCGTCGCCGCGACCCGTCCGGCTTGAACGGCTGACGCAGCCCCAAGTTCGCTCGCTCGAGTCTCGTTTCGTTTTGGACGCCTCGGCCGTCTTGATTGGCGCGGAACTGACCGTCACGGGCGATGCCGATGCCGAGACGCTCTCTTTGGAAGTCGATCAGACGACCGGCGCGATTCAGTTGTTCGACGTCAATCGAGAGATTGTTGAGATCGTTGACAATCCTGACGGCGAGCTGAACCCTCTCAATCCGGAGAACGTCTCTTCGATCTCAATCAACCTTGGTGGTGGCGATGACACACTGAACCTGCGGCTGCCCAGTGGGATCGATGTGACTGTGGTCGGAACGACGAATGACGGCTATGACACGACCCACTTGGGTTTTTCTGACGATGCCACACGCCCATCCAGCCAGGTACAGATCCAGTCCGAGCAGATACTCCTGGATGATTCTTCGTCGTCGATCCAAATCGCCGACGACGATGTGTCGCTTCAAGGTGAGGTGTTCGCAGGCGCAGGAGGCTCGTCATTCAAAATCGACTTGGGCACCGGCGATCTTGGGATCGATGGCCGCTTCACGCTCTCGGGCGACGTCGAGGTTATTGGCTCGGGGGAATTCGATCTCGCAGATGCAGTCCTGTCCGCCACCGCCGACGATGTTTCTCTGAGCATTGATCTGACGCCTACGGTAGTCGAGGGTGAGGCTGGTCTTGAAGCTCGTGGCAATGTTTCAATCGGCGGCTCCGATGACGTGGCTGGCCATTACCTGACGAACTTACAGATTCATTCCGCTGAGAGCGTCGCGATATCCAACTCGGCCGTCGAATTGAGCGGCGAGCTTCGTGTTGAAAACGTCCACGGCGAGACAAATGTCGATGCTGATGTGACGGCTGATTCGGTGTGGTTGCAGGGCTCCGGCGATATCACGATTCGTGGCGCGATTGACTCTCAATCCGGTGAAGTCCAAGTCAGCTCCTCCGGGTTGGTGGAAGTGACTACCACCGGCAGCATTCAGTCCACGTCTGATGTGTCACTGAGCGGATCGCAAGTTGAACTCGATGGTGTGATCGTCGCTCGCGGTGCGCAGGTCGAGCTAGATAGCGGCGAAATCGGAACGACTCTTGTTCGTGGTCGCATCGACGTTTCCGCAAATCAAACCATTGCCGGGCAAACAGCCGGTGAGGTCCGCTTATTGGGCATGCACGTTGGTTTGTTTGATCAAGCGATCGTCGATGCTTCCGCCGCCGATCGCGGTGGAGCGATTCTGATCGGAGGCGATTATCAGGGTGGCAATGTTGAAGTCGGGAACGCATTACGAACTTTCGTCGGAGAGGGAGTCACGCTTCGGGCGGACGCGACGCTAGACGGCGACGGAGGTCGAGTGATCGTATGGGGCAACGAGGCGACACGTTTCTACGGTAGCATTTTTGCTCGTGGCGGCGCGGATGGCGGAGACGGCGGATTCGTGGAAGTATCGGGTCAGGAGTACCTCGATTTCCAGGGCGTCGTCAATACGCTTGCACCACAAGGGGCTTCCGGTACTCTGCTTCTGGATCCGCTTGACCTGACGATCTCAAATGCCCCAGACGCCGGCATCGATCCGAGCAATCCGTTCGCTCCGGCTCTATCTCCCGCTCGTCTCTCCTGGGCAAGCATCAAAACGGCTCTGTCTGGAACGAGTGTCGTTGTCTCGACCGTTGGAAGCCCACCAAGCGGCACGGAAACGGGGCTCATCCAAGTGACCGAAGCGAGCGGCGACTTGGCGACCGCCAACGACCTAACCCTCCAGGCTGCCGGGGCAATCCAATTGGATGCGGCGATCACGAACACGGGGATGGGCAACCTGACGCTTGACGCACAGGGTGGCGACGTCACCACTTTATCCACGGTTGACTTCGCCGGCTCCGTCAATGCGAGCGGCACGAATGTCACGTTAGTCGCCACGGACGCGATTCAGTTGGGCGCGATTAATGCGTTGAAGTTGAGCGTTCATGCAAACGAGATCACACAAGACGCGAGCGGAGTTTCGGTCACGACGACCGCAGAGTTCACGGCGACGACTGAGATTCTGCTGAATCAGGACTCCAACGATTTCCAAGGGGCGGTTGCAGCAGGCGGTACGGACGTCACCTTGACGGATGCGACCGACATCATGCTGGGCGACATCGACGCGAGTGGCTCTTTGACGGTGTCTTCCATTTCCGGCTCGATTGATGACGGAGCTGAAGTTGGCATTGGTGATGACGTCAATGTCGCCGGTACGACGCTGCTTACGGCTTCGGCAATGATTACGCTCGATGATCAGACAAATGATTTTGAGGACCAAGTTTCTGCCAGCGCCGCCAGCATTGAATTGGCCGATGCAAATTCGATCGCCGTTGGTTCGATCATTGCCGATACGACTTCCGGTTTGGTTTCGATTGACGCTGGAGGCGCGATTACCGATCAAGCTGGGCTCGCGACGACGAACATTGTTGCCAAAGCGGTTGCGTTGCGAGCGGTCACCGGAATTGGTAGCGCCGACGCGTTGGAAACTCAAGTCAGCGATCTCGCGTTTCAGAACACCGCTTCCGGGAAGGTGCAAATAGCGAATACGGGGGCACTGGCGATCACCGTCGTGGACGGACTCGAATCCTCGAGCAACACAGGTGACGGGATCACAAGCATGACTGCTAGTAGTCCCGTGACATTCGCCGTTGACACGACCAGTGTTGGAACCCTCACGGCAAATGCGACTGAATCGCTGATGGCCGGTGATGACGTCACCGTCAACACAGGCGTCACAGTGACGTCGCTTGCCGGAGACGTCGTCTTCAATGCGGGCGACAATATTGTGATTGAGGACGTGGCGACCGTGAGGTCCGCTGCGGGTGATGTCACGCTCAATTCGGGCGTCGCAGACGTCGACAATCTTGGTCAACAGAATCTGAACGGTAGCATCCAGGCTTCTGTGGGAACCGTGAGGATTGACCTTGGGGCTGTCCTGGGACTCGCTTCGCAATCGATTGACGGCAGCATCACGGCCAGCAACTTGCAGCTATTGAGTGCGGCCGATGGCAGTGCATTTCAATTGGATCAAAGTGCGAATAACGATGTTCAGGTTCTTGCAGCGAATGCTCACGGAACGATCGCATATCGCGACGCTAACGCGTTGCAGGTAGGTGCCGTTGATTCAGTCGGCGTGACGACAAGTGACGATGATGTGAAGCTGGTCTCGGGTGGCGACCTGTCGATTAACGAATCAATCCAATTGGCTGCCGGCGACTTGTTCCTGGCGGTGACGGGGAATGTCACGCAGTCGGCCCCCGGCACGATCATGGCCTCTGGCCTGGGGCTGATGGTTGACGGCACGACAACGCTGGAACTCGGCAACGATGTCGAGACGCTGGCCGCATCGACGGGCGGGACAATCTTCTACAACGATGTCAACGGATTCACGATCGGCA